>JBDGVS010000053.1:0-11774 GCA_039585535.1 Gemmatimonadota bacterium
TGGCCGCAGTGGCAGTCACGCCTCTGATCAGCGGTACGCTATGGGAGGTCGTTGCAGCCGGGGCCGGGGTAGCCCTCGGCCGGGCGTTGTTTGTTGCACTCGTGTGGATAGTTGGTTTGTCCAAGGCGACCGGCGACGCGCCCCCCGATGGGTCGGCTTCGGCCCGTGTCCCGACCGGCCCCTAATCCGGGGCGTGCTCTGCTTCCGCCTCCAGCGTCGACAACCCCTCGTCCACCCGACCCCACGTGTCTGTCGACATCAGCCGCGCCATTCGTCCCCACGTCCGCCTGCGCCCGTAGAACGTCCGTACCATCTGCAGCCGGGGTGCGTCCACTTCCGGCACCCAGTCGTCGAGCTCCCACGGGTGAATGTAGAACATCCCGGGCCTGCCTCGTTCTGTCGCTTGCCGGAGCCCCGTCCGTACGAGTGCTAGCGGCAGCACACGGAAGTACGCACCGCCTGAAGCGGGGAGCGTCCGACCGAGGAGTCGAGCTGTGGTAGAGGGAAACTCCGCCAAACGCCCACCGGGTCGCTCGATCCAGTAGGGGTCCTTCTCTGCGTCCGGATATCCGTAGGTCGGATGCTGCGTGATGGGGAAGAGGCTCGCGTCATACCGGTACCCCTCCTCGAGCAGGATATCGAACGCCCATTCCAGGCCGGGAACGATGGAGAAGCTCGGCGCCCTATATCCGGCCACCTCCTGGCCGCTGATCTCTCGCAACACAGCCCGACTGCGACGGACCGACTCACGGAAGCTCTCCGGCCCGAGTCGCCCGACCAGGTCGTGCTCGTATCCGTGGGAGGCGATCTCATGCCCGGCGGCGGCGATGGCGCGCACCATCGTGGGTTCGCGCTCGGCCAGCCAACCGAGGACAAAGAAGGTCCCGGTCACGTTTCGCTCCGCCAGGAAGTCCAGTAGTCGCTCGATCACGGCGGGACTCCGCCGTTCGAGCTCGTCCCACCCCTCCATCGGGAAGTGCGACGACATCGCCGTGGGGTGGAAGTACTCCTCGACGTCCACTGTGAAGTGATGTCGGACCATGGATTCCTGAAGGGTTAGCATCTTTGAACTGACGGGTACAACTTAGAGAGTCGAGCTCCGATATCGCATTCTCCTATTCGCCCATCGGCCGTGGCCACTTCAAACGACCCCCTAGAGACTCTTCTCTCAGACTACGAGCGCCGCAAGCAGGACGAGACCCGGCGCATGGTCCAGCGCGCGTTCAAGCTGGAGAACGCTCGCCGAAAGGGGGCGGAACACCTCCGAACATTTGCTCTGCCGCACACCCGCGAAGTCGCGGAACGGCTGGAGCAGGCCGGTCACAAGGTGGTGTACCAGGAGTTTCTGGACTCGTATCCGCCAAACGTGCGAATGCACCTCTATCCGAGAGGTGGTCCGATGGACTTCGACGAGCCGAAACGATGGACCATCGAGCTCGTGTGGGGCGAACCTGACCCGGACAGACTCTTCGCTCGTCGTTGGACGTCCGACGGACTGGGTGAGATGCTCGAGTTGGGCTCGGCTCAGGACATCGATGTCGATGAGCTCTGGATTCGTGAGCAGTTCATGACGTTCGTCCGCGACGCCCTCGACCTCGCGTGATCGGATGAGTCAGAACACGGAGGACCCGCTCTTCGACCCTTGGGGGCCCTCGTTCGCGCCCGACTCTCGTTCAGAGCGGGGAGTGTTGGAGAAGGGCCCGACGCGCTTGATCCGGCCTGCTCTCCGGGCACGTCGCCCCGAGCCCACCTCAATCGAGGTCGGATCGCTGTTGCACGCTCAAGCTCTCCCGCTGCTACGCGCACTCGCACAGCGCCTGGAGCGTGCTCGGCACGAGGCGGTCATCGACGATCGAACGGGAGAGGCGGTCCCGTCAATCCGCTTCCTGTTGCGCCCCTGGAAGGGACCCTTCGACGCACGTGCGGACCTACCACTTCCGGTGCTCGAACTCGTTGACGAGGGCGGCGGCGGTATCGTCGTCCGCCAGTGGGATGACCACAGCGCCGCGGCTCCTGCCACAGAAGAGAGCATAGTTGCCGATCAGCTCTCGTCAGGACTCCGCCGCATCTTTGCGGAGTATGTCGAGGCTGTACTGAAGGCCTGAGCTCGGGCGACCGCAGGGTCGCTACTTAGATGTTGCCGTTACGACCTCTCGGCGGGTCGGCTCCCACAGAGCGTCCTTCTGGCCTCGGGCCGCTCTAAGGAACGCGTGCGCCGCAGCCAGATTGCCCGCGAGCACATACGCTGGCACGGAGAATATCTTGCTGACACTTCCGTTGTCGGCTTTGGCCCAGCCCACGCTTGCCAGCCCAACGGTTACGACGCCGATGGCGACGAGTGCTCGCGCGAGTGGTTGAGATAGTGAGAGTGCCACCAGAGACAGGCCGGCAAGCGCGGCGCCCCATGGCAGCGCCCATCGGCAGACCTTGTGGCTCACGAGCATCCAGGAGAACCAGCCGAAGCGGAAGGGGTTCATCAGGGCACGCTTATGCCAGAGCGTTCTCATGCCCCTGGTGATCGTCCGTACCTTGCGCCGGTATTCCTTGCGGAGGGATGGAGTGCGGGGCACGAAACAGACCGCCTGGTTCACGGAAACAGGCCTGTAGCCGTGTTCTCTCGTGTGAAGTGCTGCTGCGAAGTCGCGGGACAGAGACTCTGGTAGCGGGAGGCGGTGCAGGTGGGCGCGGATTGCGTAGAAGCACCCTGAGGCACCGACGATCCCGTGGACGCGGGTCTCGAGGTCCCTGATCGCCATCTCGTAGCCGACGTATCCGGACTCGCCGGCGTTCGCCGTTGCAGTCTTCCCGCTGACACTGACGTCACGGCCTGAGGCACAACCGATCGCCGGATCCGAAAAGACGGCCAGGAGAGGCTTCATCGCTTCGGGTGCGATCCGAATGGACGCATCCGTGTTCACGATGATTTCACCGGTGAGGTGGGATGCCGCGGCGTTCTCGGCCTTCGTTTTCCCCCCCCGCTCATTCAGCCGCAGCAGTTCGATGCCCTGCTCCGCGTACCGCCCGACGATTTCGTCCGTTCGATCGCTCGATGCGTCTGAGACGACCAGGATCTGGAGACGATCCTTCGGATAGTCCAGCGCCAGGAGGCTCTTGATGAGCTCTTCGATCTGGGTCTCTTCGTTATACGCCGGGACCGAGATCGAAATATGTGGCCAATCGTGCGCATCGATCGCGGACGGGACCCGCTTCGGTGCAATACGCCCGAATACCCACAGCAGGGCGGGGTACCCGGCGTACGTGTAAACGAGCAAAGCGAGACACATGATCAGGACCGTCGTCGCCAACTCGGTCATCTAGAGATCCCGTTGTATTGATCGAGAGCCACTCCCGGGGGAGTCGTCGAACTCCGTGGTGCCTCCCTAGTGCGCCGCCCAGAAACCCGACAGCGACTCACCATGCGGACTTTCCCGCAACTTCTCGAACGCCCGGTTCCGGATCTGACGAATCCGCTCCCGAGTGACACCGAGGAGTGAGCCGATCTCTTCGAGCGTACGCTCTTCGCCGTCGTCCAGACCGTAGTAGAGGTAGAGAATCTTTCGCTCGCGCTCCGTGAGGTAGCTCTCGAACATCCCCTCGAGGAACTCCCGCCTGGCGATGACCTCGACATCCACCTCGATGTCTGCGGCCGCCGCTCCGGCGAAGCGCTAGCCGAAGCTGGCGCTGTCGCGATCACCTCGGTCGATGGGCGCATCGAGCGACAGCTCGGAGGCGGCAACGCGTCGGAGGGCCCGGATCGTATCGACCGGCTCCTCCATTTCGTCCGCGATCTCCTGGTCGGTCGGCGTACGCCCGAGCGACTGCGTCAGTGCAGTGTTGGTCCGCGCGAGCTTCGCCAGGTTGGAATTCTGGTTGAGCGGGATGCGGACCGAACGGGTCTGTTCGGCGAGCGCCTGCAGGACTGTCTGGCGGATCCACCACACGGCGTAGGAAATGAACTTCACGCCCTTGTCGGGATCGAACTTCTTGACCGCCTTGAGAAGTCCCTCATTGCCGATGCATACGAGCTCGGCCAATCCCAGTCCTCGTCCCTGGTACTTCTTCACGTACGAGATGACGAAGCGCAGGTTCGCAGTGACGAGACGTTCGGCGGCTTCTTTGTCGCCTACTCGTGCTCGGCGGGCGAGCTCACGCTCTTCCCTGGGATCTTGGATGAGAGGGTACTTCTCGACGTCCTGCAGATACTGGTCGAATGAGTCCAGGCCACGAGAGGAAGAAAACATTCGTAGGGTCCAGTCCTCGGTCTGCGGGGTCGGGGAGCGTGGCCCCGGTAGAACGACCCCCCACCAGTCCGCCTGGGGACTGTCTGAAGGGGGGTCGGGGGGACCATCACGATATGTTTTAGGGTGAAAACGAATGTATAAATGCGTGTTTCCGGGGTCAAAGGTTTTTTTTTCGGGTGGCGCAAAGCCAAGCCCTGCAAGGAATTCCGTGACCTGTCAACCACATCTTCGCATCCATTTCTAAGGCCCGTGCAAACAGGCTTTTCCGTCTCCTGACGCGGAGTGCCCGGGGTAGGAGGGGACTCAGGAGAAGACGAATTCAGCTCGTAGGCTTTCGACGCTCGGCCCGCCGAGGCCGAAGAGGAGGAAGGGGCGAGCGCCGCTCGCGGTGAGGTCGACCCGGCGAAAGAGGTCGGCCTCGTGCACATCGGTCGCGTCGAGTGTCCCGAGATCGACATAGATGGTGCGACGTCTCCGCCGATAGACGCAGACGGGTGACCCGCCGCGCACGATGACCCATCCGCGTACGAAGTGGGGAGCGCCCGGGAGCTTCCACGCCCCCACTGGGCTGCCACGGAGAGCGCCTCCTGGAGCTAGGACGTCATCTCCCTCCAGGGCGGCGACCACCCACCTCGGAAGCTCGCCGGCGTGCAGCCAGCGCCTCTGGCGCAACGTGACGAAGACCCGTCCGGTGATAAGCTGGATCGCGTATCCGAAGACGCGAAGGAGGGAGCGGGTGAACGGCGTGACCGCGACCAGTCCCAGCGCGGTCACCCCGAGCGCCCAGGTCGGCGCGTCGAGTGTGAGCGAGACGAGCCCGATCACCGCGACGTCCTCTGCGATGGAGATGAGACGGCTCGGTGGACCGGCTCCGGCGCCCAGCCATCGCAGAACTGCCCCACCACTCCGGATGCCGTGTGCCAACGATGCGAGAAGGCCTCCCATCGTCGCACCGATTCCGACGATGAGCAGCGGCTGGCCGTCTAGAAGAAGAAGGGCGAGCAGGGCGCCGGACACGGGTCGGATGATGGCGTGAAGCGCGTTCCACACGACGGCGCTCGGTGGATGCCGCTCGGCGGCGATCTCGAGCAGATAGAATACGCCGAGCGTGATCAGAACGCCGGGGGAGTCCAGGTCGCCCAACGCTCCGGGAAGCGGCGTCGCCCAGAGGCCGAGGGTGGGCGCTGCCCCGATGAGCAACAGCGTCAGATAGAGATCGACTCCGGCAGCTACGGAGAGCGGCGCCAGGGCGAGAAGGGCGGGGGAGAGTAGCAGTGCGTCCACGTTGAGAAGCTAGGAGTGGAAGCCAGGCGCTGTCAGCACGAGAACGGCGTTGATTCCGCCGAAGCCGAATGATGTGCTGACCGCGGCGCTCACCGCTCCGGAGCGACCGCTGCCCGTGACGTAGTCGAGGTCACACCCTGCGCCCGCGCTGTCGAGATTCAGGACGGGCGGGGCCCACTCGTCCTGGATCGTCAGGCATGCGATCCCGGCCTCGATCGCTCCCGACGCACCGAGCGCATGCCCGTGAAAGGGTTTGGTGGCAGACACGCTGATCCGGTCCGCGTGATCACCGAGCGCCCCACGGACGGCCAAGGACTCGGTACGGTCGTTGAGATCCGTGGACGAGCCGTGGGCGTTCAGGTGGTCCACGGCATCCGGAGGGAGCCCGGCGGCGTCGAGGGCCTGCGCGATGGCCTCCGAGGCGCGAGAGCCGTCAGGGCGAGGTGCGGCCATATGATACGCGTCGTTGTTGGTCCCGTATCCGGCGACTTCCGCGTAGATGGTGGCTCCGCGCTCGATCGCGTGAGACCACTCTTCCAGCACGAGGACGCACGAGCCCTCGCCCATCACGAAGCCATCTCGCTCGGCGTCGAAGGGGCGGCACGCCCGAGCCGGGTCATCGTTGCGGGTGCTCATGGCCCGCAGGGAGGCAAAGGCACCGTAGCAGACGGGGGCGAGCGGGGCGTCGGCACCTCCGGCTAGTGCGACATCGACATGGTCCTCTCGGATCAGGCGCGCGGCCTCACCGATCGCCATGGTGCCTGCCGCGCAGCTCATCGCGTTCGTCGAGTTGGGGCCGCTGATTCCCAGCTGGATCGCAATCTGGCAGCTGGCAGCCCCAGCGAACGTTGTCGTGGCGAGTCGTGGGTCGAGGACTCGAGATCCGCGCTCGATGAAGGTCCGGAGCTGGGCCTCCGCATGCGCGATCCCACCCATGGCGGACCCCATGAGCACTGCGGTGCGGTCCGATTGGAGGACGTGGGGTTCGCGCCCGGCGTCCGCCTCGAGGCCCGAGTCCTTCAACGCCAGCACACTCGCGGCGAGCGCAAACTGGACGAAGCGGTCGGTTCGGCGAGCCAGCTTCGCACCGAGGATGTCCACCGGGTCAAAGCCGTGGACCTCTGCGGCCATGCGACTTCGAAAGGGCGACGCGTCGAATGCGGCCAGCTCTGCGACCGGTGAGACTCCGGACCGGAGTCCGGCTCGAAGGCCGGCAACGCCGATGCCTGCCGCGGTGATCGGACCGATCCCGGTGACCGCGACTCTCCTGTGCTTCGTTCTCACTAGTCCTCGAGTGTAGGAGCGGCGGCCGCCCGGCCGGGGCATTCGGCCCGAGGGCCAAGGTACACTCGTTGGGGGGCAGGGCACGCGGCGCCTTGGAAAGCATCCGCGCCATGGATAGCATGATCGTTCCAATACCGACCCCGCGCCGCCCCGCGTGGGACCCTTGCACGGAAGCTCCCATGTCCGATCGTCGACAAGAAGCGCTCGACTACCACTCCCAAGGCCGACCCGGCAAGATCGAGGTCGTCTCCACGAAGCCGGTCGGTACGGCCCGCGAATTGTCGCTGGCATACTCGCCGGGTGTGGCCGAGCCCTGTCTGGAGATCCACAAGAATCCGGACGACGTCTTCAAGTACACCGCGAGAGGCAACCTCGTCGCCGTCGTTTCCAACGGCACCGCGGTGCTGGGGCTCGGGAATATCGGACCGATGGCGGCGAAGCCGGTCATGGAGGGCAAGGGCGTCCTCTTCAAGAGCTTCGCCGGGATCGACGTCTTCGACCTCGAGGTAGGCTCCGAGCTCGCGGAGGACGTGATTCGCTTTTGTGAGCTGCTGGAGCCGACGGTGGGCGGAATCAACCTCGAGGACATCAGCGCACCGGACTGCTTCGTCATCGAGCGCACGCTCAAGGAGCGGCTCGATATTCCGGTGTTTCATGATGACCAGCATGGAACCGCGATCATCGCTGCGGCAGCGCTCATCAATGCGCTCGAGGTGGTCGGCAAGAAGATGAACGAGGTGCAGGTCCTCTTCAGCGGGGCTGGAGCTTCGGCACTCTCGACGGCGGAGCACTTCCGACGCCTCGGCGTGCCGGCCGAGAACATCCTGATCAGCGACTCGAAGGGTGTCATCTACGAGGGTCGGGAAGAGGGGATGAACGAATACAAGGCTCCCTTTGCCGTGAAGACGGAGAAGAGGACGCTCGAGGACGCGTTCGTAGAGGCAGACGTCTTCGTCGGGCTCTCGGTAAAGGGTCTGGTGACCAGGGAGATGGTCGCGTCCATGGCCGAGAACCCGATCATCTTTGCGCTCGCCAATCCTGACCCGGAGATCCTCCCGGAGGACGTGGCCGAGGTTCGCTCGGACGCGATCATGGCAACCGGGCGCTCCGACTATCCGAACCAGGTGAACAACGTCCTGGGCTTCCCGTTCATCTTCCGGGGTGCTCTCGACGTTCGCGCCCGGAGTATCAATCCGGAGATGATGCTGGCGGCCACCCGAGCGCTGGCCGAGCTGGCACGAGAAGAGGTGCCCGACACCGTACGCGGCGCCTACGAGGGTTCGGAGATCAGCTTTGGCCGAGAGTATCTCATCCCCAAGCCCTTCGACCACCGCGTCCTCTACCATGTCGCCCCGGCCGTCGCGGAGGCGGCCATGGCGAGCGGTGTCTCGAGGATCGAGGTAGACCTGGACGAGTATCGGGATCGTCTCCGAGCGAGCCTTGGGCCGGGCCGAGAGGTCATGCGTTGGATGACGGCACGGGCACGTCGCTCGCTGGCGCGAGTCGTGTTCCCGGAGGGTCACAACGACACCATCATCCGTGCGGCGGCGGAGCTGGTGGAGGACGGGATCTGCCGGCCAGTGTTGATTGGACGCCCGCCTCGAATCGAGGAAAAGGCCGCGCGCCTGGGCGTGTCGCTGGAGGGGGTGGAGATCGTCTACGCCGCGAAGCGGGAAGATGATCGGGATTCGTTCGCGCAGCTTCTCTTCAAAAGCCGCGCACGCAAGGGACTCACCGCGTCCGAGGCCGAGTGGAATCTCTTCAAGCCGATCTACTTCGCGGCGAGCATGCTCGAGGCGGGAGAGGTCGATGCGTTGGTTTCCGGTATCGAAGCGAATTATGCCGAGGCGCTGCGTCCCTGTTTGCAGGTTATCGGGCCCGCGAAGGGTGGGAACGGAAGGGTGGCTGGCTTGCAGATGCTGGCGTTCCCGGACCGCGAACTCCTTTTCCTCGCGGATACGACGGTCAACATCGAGCCGGATGCCCGAGCGCTAGCCGAGATCGCCGTGCAGAGTGCGAATTTCGTGAGAGAGCTGGGGATCACCCCCCGCATCGCGATGGTGACCTTTTCGAACTTCGGATCGGCCATGCACGACGAGGCCCGAAGAGCGGCGCGGGCCGTCGAACTCGTCCACACCATGGCTCCCGAGTTGGAGATCGACGGGGAGATGCAGGCCGACACCGCGGTCGATGCCATCAAGCTCCGCCAGGTCTATCCGTTCACGAATCTTTCGGGTCCGGCGAACGTCCTCATCTTCTCGCGCCTCTCGGCGGCCAACGCCTCCTATAAACTGCTCGACAAACTCGGGGGCGCGGACGTGATTGGGCCGGTGCTGCTCGGGATGGCAAAGCCGGTGCACCTGCTCCAGCGTGGCTCGTCCGTCCAGGACGTAGTCAATCTTGCGACGGTCGCATCTGTGGACTGGCAGGGGCGAAGCGGACAAGTTTAAAGTCTGCCCCGCGCCACTTTGCGGCGGGGTCGTTCCATTTCAGACATGCGAGTCCGGCCGATGACGAGTCTGTGATCGGCCCGACTCTTTCGTAGGAGTTTCTCTTGAATGACCACCGAGACCATGGAGCCCGTAATGGCCGGAACTGAGGGAAAAAACCTCTCCCGCCACGGCATCGAGCCAACCGGAGATGTGCACTGGAACCTGTCCCCGGCTCGACTCTATGAGGAGTCGCTTGCTCGAGGTGATGGGCAGATTGCTCACATGGGCGCGATCTCGACCGTGACCGCCCCCCACACCGGGCGTTCACCGAATGACCGTTTCGTGGTCCGTGACGAGCACACCGAGAACGTCGTCGACTGGGGCCCGGTCAACGCTCCGGTAACGCCCGAGCACTACGACAACCTTCGCGCCGAAGTGGTCGATTTCCTGAACGCTCGCGACCTCTTCGTCCAGGATGCGCGGGCGGGCGAGGACGAGACGCATGGAATCAACGTGCGCGTCGTGAGTGAGAGTGCGTGGCACTCGCTCTTTGCGTACAACATGTTCCTGCGTCTCGACGCCTCTCAGCGTGAGGGCTTCGAACCTCAGTTCACCGTCCTGCACGCGCCGCACTTCAAGGCGTCGCCCGAGCGTCATGGGACCCGGTCTGAGACCGGTATCATGGTGAACTTCGCTCGTCGTGAGGTGCTGGTGACGGGAACGCGCTACGCGGGTGAGATCAAGAAGTCGATCTTCTCCGTGCTCAATCACCTCCTGCCGGAGGCTGACGTCTTCCCGATGCACTGCTCGGCGAACGTCGGTGAGCAGGGTGACGTGGCGCTCTTCTTTGGTCTTTCGGGTACGGGTAAGACCACGCTCTCGGCTGACGCCTCGCGCGGGCTGATCGGTGACGACGAGCACGGTTGGAGTGGCGACGGCATCTTCAACTTCGAAGGCGGCTGCTACGCGAAGACGATACGGCTCTCCCCTGAAGGTGAGCCGGAGATCTTCCAGTCGACCCAGATGTTCGGGACGATCCTGGAGAACGTCATCCTCGACGAGGATACGCGAGAGATAGACTTCGACGATGGCTCGATCACCGAGAACACCCGGGCTTCGTACCCGATTCACTACATCCCGAACGCCGTCCTCCCGAGCCGCGGTGGCCAGCCCCAGAACGTCGTCTTCCTCACGGCTGACGCATTCGGTGTGCTGCCTCCCATCTCGAGGCTGACGCCCGAGCAGGCGATGTATCACTTCCTCTCGGGATACACGGCGAAGGTTGCCGGGACCGAGCGCGGAGTGACCGAGCCTGTCGCGACCTTCAGTGCGTGCTTCGGTGCCCCGTTCCTGCCCCGCCATCCGGGCGTCTACGCCAAGATGCTCGGCGAGAAGCTCCGGGAGCATGGCGCGAAGGTCTGGCTCGTGAATACCGGATGGAGCGGCGGCGGTCACGGTGTTGGCAACCGAATGAAGCTCGGGTACACCCGTGCGATGGTGAACGCGGCGCTGGCGGGCGAACTGGACAGTGGCGACTTCGCGACGGATCCGGTCTTCGGCCTCGAGGTTCCGACCTCGATCAAGGGGTGCCCCGACGAGGTTCTGCATCCGAGGGCGACGTGGGCAGATGGTGCTGCGTATGATGCCGCGGCTGCCAAGTTGGCCGACATGTTCAAGGCGAACTTCGAGCAGTTCGCGGATCAGGTCACCGATGGAGTCCGGGCGGCTGGTCCGCGCTGATCACCGCGCGGCTCGCCCCTCCCGGGGCTGATTCAGAGAAGAAAATGAGGGCCGGCGCTCCAGGAGCGCCGGCCCTCTTCTTTGCTTCTGGCTTGGGAGTGCCAGTCGACGTAGCAGTCGGGCTCAGTCCCGCGCACCCTCTCGAAGCAGCCAGAATGCAGCGCCGGCAACGGAGAAGAGTACAGAGGCCGCGAGGGTGAGAAGAGTGAAGGGACCGGCCATGGCCGACACCCCGCCGCCCAGGATTCCGTCCACGCCGCCGATCATTGCTTCCCAGCCGAACATTCCTGCCGCGACGGACGCAGCGCCGAAGTTGCCGACGGCACGATCGCGCAGCGTGCCGTCATGTCGAAAGGGCACCAGGGCGGCCGCTGCCAGAGGTGCGACGACCCATATCGACACGTCTGGCCATTCGAAGGCATGAGCGAGCAGGGCGCATCCGGTGAGTACCTGCGCCACAATCTGGGCGGAAATGCCCGCGAGAACCTGTTTGCGCGTCGTCATCACCCCATCCATCGAAGTCACACCCGCTTCGTGCGTTTTGTAGTATCCCGGCCGGAGCCCCGGAGTTCAATTGCCTTGTCGCGCCAATCGCCCGGGCCTAACGTGCCCGCCGATGAACAGTGAATCTCCCCCCCCGACACGAAGTACCGCACGAGCCGACGCGGAAGCGCGTGCGCTCGAGGTACTGCGTGAAGCGCTCGGCGCCGATTTCGAGATCGTTCGTCAGCTCGGGAAGGGGTCGATGGCGACGGTCTATCTCGCCAAAGAGAAGGCGCTCGGGAGGCTGGTC
>JBDGVS010000054.1:0-12021 GCA_039585535.1 Gemmatimonadota bacterium
ATTCTCTCATTCTCGCTCGATACTTCGTATAATATATATTATGTTAGGTTATAGTGCTGAGGCGCATCCGCAGTTCTGTGGCTCACCAGCCCTCCCCGCCGTACGACATCCCGCCTTATCGCGTGCGGGACTGCCAGGGCTCGACCGCCTCGACCCGCACGGATGCCGTACCGGTCTCGACCATACCGAGCTGCACGGCGGCCGCGTAGGAGACGTCGATGATTCGACGGTCCGTGTCCGCGAACGGTCCACGGTCGTTCACCCGCAGAAGCACGGACCGACCGTTCCCTAGATTGGTCACGCGAACCCAGGCTGGCAGTGGCAGCGTCCGATGGGCGGCGGATGGGACATTCATGTCGAATGGCTCCCCGCTGCTGGTGGGCCGCCCCTGGAACGCCTCGCCATACCAGGACGCGACACCACGCTCGTCGTAGCCCTCGGAGGTATCCAGCACGCGATACCGACCGCCACTCTGCTCGTACTCCACCATATTGCCGCCTCGGCTCGGCGGCTCGGCAGTCGGAGATGCCGTCGGGGTGGCTACCGGCGTACTACCAACGCTCTCGCCTCGCGGGGCCGGCCCTGACAGCTCCGGCGAGCCGATCATCGTGCAACTGGCGATCATCGCCGACACGGCCAGGAGTGCGACGCTGGTGCGAGCGATGCGTGTCACGTGTTGAGTCCCTTCCACCCTTTCACCTCCTTGTACGCCTTCCTCACCAACTTGCGCTGCTTCCTCGGCGACATGCGTGCTAACTTACCATTCACAAAGCGGTTATCATCCGTCACCTCACGTAACACGAGGACCGCGTCCGGGGGCTCGGGCAACGATTCATCCTCGGTCGCCAGTTCGATCTCGAGGAGGGCGAGACCCTCGAGCGGTCCGAGGAATCGGTCCAGTTCCCACCGGCCGATCCTCCAGCGCACCTTCTCGATCACACGACTCTCGGCCGCTTTGAAGAGCGCGCTGGCGATCTCGTCCGGAACGAGTGTCTCGTACTCCTCACGGCGGATTCCCGATCCACTCTTCGAGGTCAGGACAGCCCCGCGAGGTTCGCCCACTCGGATTCGGACGGACGGATCACCGTTCAGGACGTACCCCTGCCTCATCGGGTACCCTTCCCCCAGTTGATACCACACGGGCTCGTCGACCTGGACCAGGAAGCGTCGCTCGATTTCCCAACCCATCGCTCAGCTCCCCTTCTCTGGTTTTCGACCCAGGACGGCGATGCGACGCCGCATCAGGGGCACGACCGACTGAAAGAGCCGCTCGGCGACGCGGAGCCCCGGGACGTGCGACTCGGCATAGTACGCTCGCTCGATGTCAAAGCCCGCGTCGGTGAGGAGTTGCTTCATCACATCCATCGATTTGTAGTCCACATGACTCACGTCACGCTTGAGGATGATGTCGCGGTTCTTCAGGACCTCGAGAATGTGGCCTCTGTGCGGGGTCCACGTCACGAATCTCCCGCCAGGGCGTAGCAGGCGGAACGCCTCACGGGCGACTCGTGCCGAGTCCTCGGGATAGAGGTGCTCGAAGAGGTCGGCTGCGAGCACCACGTCCCAGCCATCCGCCTCGAGCCCGGTGTCCCCGGCGTCCGCGCACAGGAACCGAACGTTCTTCATCGGTCGCTCGCGGAGGCGCTGTTCGCAGATCTCGATCGACCGCTCGCTGAAGTCGATGCCCAGGATCGAATCGACGTGATCCGCGAGCGCGAAGTCGAAGGTGCCCCATCCGCAGCCCAGGTCGACGACTTGCTCTCCTGCCTCGGGATGGTAGATGTCGAGGACTTTTCGCACTCGATAGCGCTGGAAGGAGCTCTCGTGATCCACGAGGTGCGCCCCGTCGAAGTAATCCGTCGAGTCGTAGAACTCTTTCCCGATGCGCGCTTCGGACACTCTAGAGTCTCCCGAAGAGGTCCTGCCCGCTCCGCGAAAAGAATCGGCTTCTCTACCATCCGGAAGCCAGCCTTCCACGCCCGAAACTTCAGTTCGATCTGGAAGGCGTACCCATTCGACTGTACCCGGTCCAGGTCGACCTTTTCGAGCACCTCCCGCTTCCAGCCATTGAATCCACCCGTCGCGTCACGCACCTGCATCCCCGTGATGATGGCGGCGTATCGACTGCCGAAGTAGCTGATCAGGAGGCGGCTCATAGGCCAGTTCACGACGGTGACCCGACCATCTACATATCGTGACCCCATGACGACGTCGGCTTCGTCGAACGCCGCGAGAAGCGTGTTCAGCGCTTCCGGTGGGTGCGAGAAGTCCGCGTCCATCTCGAAGAGGACGTCATACCCTCGTTCGAGGCCGTACCGGAAGCCGGCCAGGTAGGCTCGGCCGAGCCCCTCCTTTCCTGCCCGATGCAGGACGAGCACCCGTTCGTTCTCTTCGGACAACCGGTCCGCGATCTCACCGGTCCCGTCCGGAGAGGCGTCATCGACAACGAGGACGTCGATCCGCTCGTCCTGTTTGAGAACCTCCGGCACGATACGGGGAAGGTTCTCCGCCTCATCGTACGTGGGGATGATCACGAGGACTCGCCGGATGTCATCCATGATGACCTCCCGCTCCCCTGCCCCTCGACGGATCGGTCACACCATCAGCCTCGGGGGCCACGAGAGTTGCCCCTCCGGTAAGGGGTCGCCCCTCATGCTCGAGGGGTCGTCCGATGTGCCGAGCCCAGAATGCCGCGGCCGGGACGACCTCGACGCCCGTAGTCCACACGCGAGCGATCACGGCCACCGCCCCGGCGGTGCCCGCCCCGAGCTGCGGTGACAGGAGCGCGAGGAGTGATGCTTCCCGCACGCCAACCCCGGCTGGAGCAAAGATGGCGAGGTATCCGACCACGTATGCCGCCGCAAAGGCCGACGAGGTAGCAAAGAAGGCCACGTCCAGCCCAAGACCCTCCACCATGACCCAGAAGGCCCCGGCGTATACGACCCAGTTGAGGAGTCCGAGCGCCAGCCATCCGAGTGCGTCGGTCGGCTGGAGTGCGGGCGGCTCGGGGGTGCGCGTTACGCGAAACCAGCTTTCGGTCAAAAAGTGGAAGACCGCAGGTGTGAGCCCCAAAACCAGGGCCCCGATGACGCCGGCGGGAACGGCCCATCGCCAGGCCGCGCCGTCTGCGAGCGTCCACAGGGAGCCAACTCCCACGAGGAGCGCCGACGCGATCGCAATGCCCTGGAGAAGCACGGCCGCGGCAGTCGCGGTAGCCGCCGGGATCCCGCGTTGGCGCGCGAGCGTTGCGAGGGCGGCCACCTGCCACACCTTGCCGGGCACATAGCGTCCGAGATTGGCGACCATGTAGAGCGGCACGACTTCGCTTGCCGGCATCGTCCGCCCTCCGAGTCCACTCACGATCCGGCCCCAGAGCCAGGCCGAGAGGAAGTAGCCGAAGAGGAGCACGGCACAGCTCGCAACGAGGAGAGGCCAGTTGAGGGCCCAAGCCTCCAACTCCAGCGCGCGCACCTCGGTCAATCCCAGTCCGGCTACACGATCCGCGACAAACCAGGTCACGACGACCGTAGCCGTCAGTTGAGCGAGCCGAATCGCGACGGTCTTCAGGAAGCCTCCACGATCCGGGTGCGCCACATCCCGAAGGCCCAGGCAGCCAGGAGCCCGGCAAGGGTCAGCAGGCTGACCATGAACGAACGCTCGAGTAGCGTGGACGCGTACCACATTTCGACGGTGCTCGATCCGGCCGGGACGGGTACGGCGCGAAGCGTATGATACGCTCGCAGAACCTCGGTGTCGGTTCCATCCACACGCGCCCGCCACGCCGGGAACCAGTTGTCTGCGACCACGAGCAGCGCCGGGCGATCGGATTCTACCTGCAGCGCGAGGCGATCGGGTCCGCGTTCGACCCAGGTGACGCTACCCGTCACCGCCCCGCCCTCCAGCGCGATCGGCGCGACGTCTGGCAGGACGACCTCGCTTGTCGGGTCGTGTTCTGCGCTCATGATGTATTCGACAGCCTCCGCGTCGGACTTCACCACCGCGCCCCCGACGAGCCGGGCTCGATCGAGTCCGGCATCCGCGAGGAGCGTGTGATACGTCCTTCCGCCGCTGTACTGCGTGCGGGAGATCACGCCGCCCTCCGGTGAAGCGCCGAGTTCGATATCGGGCCACAGGATGTACTGAACGTTCAGCAACCGGCGCACGTTCGGATTCAAGAGATTGCGCGGGAGTCCGGACCCCACCATGCCGATCAGCTCGCGGTAGCGCGATAGATCATTGGGATGATGCCCAGCAGCCAACTCGATCCCGTGCATCGCAGGTGACACATCCTGACCGGCCCGAGCAAAGGAGAGGAGACGATACGGTTCGTCACTGCCCTGCTCTCTCTCGAGAAGAGCTCGAATGTTCGGATCGGGCTGCGACCATTCGTAGAAGTCCAGCGTCTGGATGAACGACGCGTCGATACGCCCCTCATCGACCGCCACCAACGCCACGAGAGCTGCGAAGCCCACCGCCCACGGAATCTTGCCTCGACCGAGTGCCCATACGATGCCAGCCGTGGTGGCAGCCAGCAGGAAGGCGATCGAGGCGCCCCGAGAGATGTTCGTCAGATGCGCCGCGAGGATCTGGGTCCGGCGTTCGTCGATCGACGGATACACGATGCTCGTCCATGCGGACGTGAAGATGCCGCTGGTCACGAGGAGCGCGATCACGCCGAGTACGGCAGTACCGATCCACAACACACGCTGAACCCGTGCCAGACCTTCCTGGTCGCCGTCTCGGACGAGGGTTCTCAGATGATCCACCCCGAGTGAGGCGAGTGTGATCACCCCGAATCCGAAGAGGTACACGACCATGCCTGGTGCACGGAAGAGGCGAATCCCCGGGACGAGCGAATAGAAGAGGCCCCAGATTGGAGTATGCGCTCCGAGACCGAAGCCGAGCGCGAGCAGGCCGAGTACGGCCAGGAAGTAGCGTAGTTGCTTTCGGGCCGCCCCCACGAAGGACACGGCGGCCAGCAGGAGAACGATCAGGCCGGCGTACTCGTGGTTGTCCTTCAGGGCGTTGCGGCCCCAGTACGTACCCGACGTCCATGTCGAACCGTTCGCCTGGTTCCCTGCGAATTCGGGGACGATCAGCGACATCGCCTCCTCCGGATGCATGGACCACGAGCTGGACCAGGTCCGACCCGACTCTCCTGCCGCGTCTCGTGTCGTCTGCACCCGTCGGGAGTATTCCGTGACGTACTCCGCTGCCGGAATGAACTGGTAGGCGGCGCCGGTGGCCCCCAGAACGGAACCGCACAGGAAGAGCGCAAAGCGGAGCCCTCCGGCCCGCGCGCGAGGTCCGCTCGACGCCTCCGACTCCGCAGGGTCGATTGCTTCACCACCGACGCCAGGAGCCGCGGCCTCAGCCAGGCCGACCACTTCGTCCATGCCTCGGGCGATCTGGACCGACCGGAAGATCGCGTACAGACCCACGCCTCCGAACAGGAAGTACGCCATCTGGAAGTGGGTCGTGTACAGCACGAGCGCCACCACCAGACCAATGCCTGAGACCGATGCGAGCGAGGGCTTCGCGAAATGCCGCTCGGTCGCCCAGAACAGCAACGGAGCCAGGGCGGTGACGAAGATCTTTCCGTCGTGCCCGGGGTGGACGAAGCCGACGAGGAAAGGCGCCAACATGTACGCCGTCCCTCCAAGAAGGGCCGCGGCCTTCGAGCCCCCGATCGCCCGGACCCAGCCGAAGAAGAAGCGCCCGGCCAGGAAAAGGTGCAGCCCCAGCTTCCAGCCGAGCGCCCGGTAGGGCTCGAGCACGAGAAGCAGGAGCAGCGACGGCGGGTACAGCGAATCCCCGCCACTCAATGCCTCGAGGAACGGCGTCCCCCCGAGAATGTTCGGAGCCCAACGAGGGATTCGACCGAGGCTTCCGAGCGCGTCGGCGTAGAGCGCGCGGGCCACGTATCCCATGGACAGCGTGTCCGACCCCACCAGCATCCGGTCGCTGAACACGAACTCCCGGAAGAGAAAGACCGCGAGCACTCCGTAGAGGGCGGGCGGAAGCCACCCCGGGATCGATCCCTCCGCCGGTCCGCCCGGTTTCCGCGTTCCGCTCTGGCGAGCGCGGCTCTTCTTCTCTGCCATGGTCAGGCCGCCCTTCGACGAGCGATGAGGTCCTCGTAGATCTCGATATGATGCTCTGCGAGTCGAGCGTTGCTCCACTCATCGACGACACGCTTCCGAGCCTGAACTCCGAGGGCCGCCAGGTCGTTACGTGTCAAAAGTACCGCAACGCGGCGCGCCAGATCCTCAGGATCGGCCGGTGCGAAGAGGCCACCCACCGAGTCGTCGACGATTTCGGGGAGACCTCCCACCCGGGAAGCGGCCACCGGAACCTCACACGCCATGCATTCCAGTGCCGCGACGGAGGTCGCTTCCATGAGCGATGGGAACACCGCGAGGTCGGCCGATGACAGAAGGCCCGGCATCGCGTCGTGTGGCCGCGCACCCAGGAAGCGGACATGCTCCGAGACGCCAAGCTCGGCAGCGAGAGCTTCGAGGTGGTCTCGCTCCGGGCCATCCCCAACGAGTACCGCCTCGATCCGGGTCTCTTTCAGGATGGCAGGAAGGGCGCGGACGAAGTACTCCACTCCATTCTTTTCGAAGAGTCGGCGTGGCACAATCACTCGGCGAACGCCCTCGGGTAGCGTCGGAAGCGTGGGCTCGACCCGGCGAAAAATCGACGTCTCGACCCCGTTGGTGACCGCTTGCACCGCGTGCCCCGGTGCCAGCGACTCTGCGACCGTCGCGATCTCTCCACTCGCAGCAAGGTTCGTGTCCGCGCTCGCGACGAGTCGACCCAGGATGGACTTCCATCCGGGGCGCTCGGCGAGGCGCAGGAAGTGAGAGGTATGCCATGTGGCGACGAGGGGCGCTCCGGTCAGGGCGCGAGCCGCCTGTAGCGGTGGGATCGACTGGAAGGCCTGAGCGTGAAGGATGTCGACGTCGCGGGCTTCGAGGAGTGCCCGTGGAATCGAACCGGCCGCGTGGGCAATCCAGCCCAGCGGAGATTTTCCTGGAAACCACGTCCGCCAAACGTTCACCCCGTCCAGGACCTCGTGGGCTGGCGTGTCTGGAATGGAGCGTGATGTCACCACATCGACGCGATGCCCGCGGTCAGCCAGTGCCCGGCAGAGAAAATGGACGTGACTCTCCAGCCCCCCGACTTCCGGCGGATAGTAGACGCAGTGCATCAGGATCTTCACGATCGCGGCGCCGGTTCGCAGGGCATCGGGTCGCGAGAAGTGTACCCGGCGCGCATGAGCGGATCAACGGTGCGCGCGCGGTGCTTCACCCTTCCCAATCAGTCGTCGTTCTAGGGCGCCCGGTGAGGTCCGCCGCAACGATGTCCGCGATCCGCGGTCCGGCTTGCCCATCTCCGTACGGGTTCCGTGGCGGTGCCGAGCGATCACGTGGCCCGAGGGCAGCTGTCGCGCGCTCGATGATGAGTGCCGCGTTCGTTCCGACCAGCTCGGCGACACCCGCCTCCACGCCTTCCGGACGCTCCGTCACCTCGCGCAGTACGAGCACGGGGACTCCGAACGCCGGAGCCTCCTCCTGGATCCCGCCCGAGTCGGTGAGCACCAGGCTCGACGCCTCGAGCGCGCGTACCATGTCGAGGTAGTCGAGGGGCTCGATCAGATGGATGCGCGGATGGTCGGCGAGGAGTTCGTGCGCAGGCTCCTGCACGTTGGGATTCGGATGCACCGGATACACGATGTCGATATCGGAGACGCCATCGGCGAGAGAGCGCACGGCACGGAACACGTCCCGGAGCGGGGCGCCGAACGACTCCCTCCGGTGGGCTGTGAGCAGAACCAGGCGACCGGGGCCTTCGACGATGTGACGTAGTGCCGCATTCTCGATCGAACGTTGATGCTTCGCAGCACCGAGTAGCGCGTCGACCACCGTATTCCCGGTTACGTAGACGCTCTCCTCTGGCGTGTTCTCCTGCAGCAGGAGATCGCGGGCGCCGGACGTCGGCGCGAAGTGCAGATCCGCCACGACATCGGTCATCCGACGAAGAACTTCTTCCGGGAAGGGTGCGCGCTTGTTTCCGCTCCGGAGCCCGGCCTCGACATGACCGACTCGAACCGCCTCGAAGAAGCCCACGAGCGACGCAACGAAAACCGTGGCGGTGTCGCCCTGAACGAGGAGCAGGTCGGGCCGGAAGTCCTGGACGACCTCCCTGAGTCCGTCGAGGGCCCCGTGCACGACGTCGTAGAGGGTCTGCCCATCCCGCATGATCCCGAGCTCGTAGTCGGGCGTCACCGCAAACGCGCCGAGCACCTGGTCGACCAGACTCGTGTGCTGGCCCGTGAACGCGACGCGAGTCTCGATGATCGGAGCGTACGCACCGAGGGCGGTGACTACAGGCGCCATCTTGATCGCCTCGGGCCTCGTCCCCACCACGACGAGGATGCGCTTCGGGGTCATCGTCGCGCCGGCATCGTCGTCACGCCGTCTTCTTGCGAAGAGCCTCGATTTCATCGCGCAGCTGAGCGACCTGCTCCGATACCAGCCCGAAGCCGAAAAGCAGGAAGCCCAGGGTTTCGAGCAGCATGATCAGATACAGCAGCGGCCGGTATCCCATGGGCGGGATGTACGGATCGAATCCAATCATCGGATGAAGGAAACGCAGGTAGACCGTCCCGGCGCCCACAAGAGCGCCCAGCAGCGCGAGCGCGATGCCAGACCCTCCGAAGAGGAGCAGGGGCTTCCGGGCGAAAAGGAGCAGGAAGCCTACCGAGATGAGGTCCAGGATGCCGACCAGAATCCGAAACGACCCCTGATACTTCGCCTCCCCTGCCCTGCGCGGATGGAGCTCGATGTCGATCTCGTCGACGCTCGCACCCCGAGCATGCGCGAGCACGACGAAGAATCGGTGCCAGTCGTGCCGCAGGAGGAGGCCATCGAGCACCTCGGCTCGGAACGCCTTCATCGAGTTGAGGTCGGATACCGGTACAGCGAAGACGCGCCGGGAGAGGCGGTTGTAGATCGAAGAAACGGCCTTCTTGTCGTAGTTCCCGACCTTCCGGCCGGTCACGATGTCCCATCCTTCGTCGAGCTTTTCGAGGAAGCGTGGAATCTCGTCCGGCGTGTGCTGCAGGTCCGCGTCAAAGAGCACGAGCAAAGACTCGGAGGCGATCTCGGCAGCCGTCTGCATCGCTTCGGTCTTTCCGAGGTTGATCTTGTGCCGGACGACTCGGAACCGATCCCACCCCGCCGCCTCCCGCTCGGCGATCACCGCTGTGTCGTCGGTCGACCCGTCGTCCACCAGGATGACCTCACCGTCGAGGCCATGCCGCCCGAACGACGCACGAAGCTCGCGGACGAGGTCGGGAACGACCTCCGCCTCGTTGAAGGCGGGCACGATAACGGTGAAGTCGCTCCGCCGAGTCAACGGTGTGACCTGTGGTTCAGCGGACATCAAACGCGCTTACGCATCCGGGCGGGGAGTATGCCGAGCTGATCCCGGTACTTGGCCACGGTGCGTCGGGCGATCTGTACACCCTCAGCCTTGAGCGCATCCACAATCGCCTGGTCCGTGAGGGGCTTCTTCGCGTCCTCATCCGCGACCATCAGCTTGATCTTGTCACGCACTCCGCGAGCCGAGATGTCCTCTCCGCTCGCGGTCGACAGACCGCTCGAGAAGAAGTACTTCAGGGAATACACGCCTCGCGGCGTTTGCACGAACTTCTTGTTCGTAACACGCGACACCGTCGACTCGTGCATTTCGATGTAGTCCGCGACCTCGCGCAGCGTAAGCGGCTTGAGGTACTGGACCCCGCGCTCGAAGAACTCGCGCTGACGGTCAACGATGAAGTTCATCACCTTCAGCATCGTCTGACGCCGCTGCTCGATCGCCTGGATCATCCAGTTCGCCGAGTTGAGCTTGGCCGCGATGAACTCCTTGTTCTCGCCCGTGAACGCCTTCTTGTCCTTCGCTACGTCCCGGTACGACTGCGAAATGCGCAGTCGCGGCAGGCTCGTATCATTGGCGAAGACCATGTATTCGCCGTCGATCATCTCGACGATGAGATCCGGGATGACGTATTGCTCGGGACTCACCGAATACTTGAGACCCGGCTTGGGGTCGAGATGGCTGAGGCAATCGGCAGCGTCCTGAACGTCGAGGGGCGTCACGTTGAGTGCCCGGGCGATATCGGTCAGGTGCCGGTTGATGAGATCGTCGAAGTGCCCCTCCACGATCTGGTACGCGAGGGTGTCTTCTTCCCCCCGTTGGCGGAGCTGGATCATGATCGACTCGCGCACATCGCGAGCGGCAACGCCGGGCGGGTCGAAGTTCTGGATGACCACGAGCATCCGTTCGGCCTCGACTGGCTCGTACGGACGAAACTGCAGCTCGATCTCGGCGAGTTCTTCGGCGCGCCCGACTTCGTCCGGGATCTCCTGAGCTCGCTCGATGGCCACGGGCCGTACTTCATTCAGCCAGTTGTTCACCCCGGCGACTGCCTCCTCCATCGTACAGGAGAACATGCCGTCGTCATCGATGTCTCCGATGAGCTCTTCGCCCAGGCGCTGCTCCCGTTCGGAGATCGAGAGCATGCGGAGCTGGTCGTGTAGGTGGTCGTGAAGGTCCTGTGCCTCGACCGGTGTCGGCTCGAAGTACTCGCGGTGCTCGTACTGCTCCGGACGTCCACCCACCTCGAAGCCGTCCAGGAGGATCTCCTCCCAATCGACCTCGTCGTCGCTCATCGGCTCGTCGACCGTGTCTTCCTTGAGCTCGACTTCCTTCTCGTCGAGGGCCTCGTCCATCTCGAGAAGAGGATTTTCCGCGAGCTGCTCCTTCAGGTGCTGCTCCAGATCGAGCAGGGGCATGTAGAGCAACTCCATCGCCTGATACAGGCGAGGGTTGATCCGCATCTCCTGTCGGAGCTGCGTGCTCTGATAGAGCTTCGCGTTGAAGTGGCTCATTCGTCCTCTCAGGCGATGTCTCTCGACACCGCGTCAGACGGTCCTGGCGCCCCCCCTCATGTCCCGGGCCGCGGGTACCGCTGACGCATTCGTGCGGTTAGCGCCGGGCCGAGGTAGATCTCGGCGACCTCGTCATTCCACACGAGTTCGGTCACCGTACCGCTGACCCTGATTCGACCCTCATACATGATGTATGCACGGTCCACGATATCCAATGTTTGCTCAACATTGTGATCCGAGATGACCACCCCGATATCGCGGTCCTTCAGCCCGCGCACGATCTCCTGAATGTCGTGAACGGCGATCGGGTCGATCCCGGCGAAGGGCTCGTCGAGAAGCATGAATTTGGGTCGCTGCACCAGCGCACGGGTGATCTCGAGCCGGCGACGCTCACCGCCAGAGAGGGAGTACGCCTTGTTCTTGCGCAGTCCAGAGAGCCCGAGCTCGCCGAGAAGTTCGTCGAGGCGCTTCTTCTCCTCGGCTCCGGGCAGTCCGAGCGTCTCGAGGATGGCCAGAACATTGTCTTCCACCGAGAGCTTCCGAAAAATCGAAGGCTCCTGTGCCAGATACCCCATCCCCAGCCGGGCACGCTGATACATGGGCGTCCGGGTCAGATCCTTCTGATCCAGATGCACGCTTCCGCCATCCGGTGGGATCAGACCCACCATCATGTAGAACGTCGTCGTCTTCCCGGCTCCGTTCGGTCCGAGGAGTCCGACGATTTCCCCCTGCGACACCTCGATCGCGACGTCGTCGACGACCTTCCGCTTCGCGTAGACCTTGGTCAGTCCGGTGGCCCATACGCGGCTTCCCTCAGCCGACGGGGTCGCCACCGCCACTTCGGCCTCGGGTGCGGCCGTCGGGTCGGCACCGGGGCTCTCAGCGTCTGGTTGATTCTCTAGGGACGTATCCAAGGGGTTTCCTCCGATCGAGGACCGGCAGGGTCCCGTGAGCGGCGTGTGGGTTCAGGTTCTGTCCGCCCTGAGGCGGGATCCATCTGTTGCGCTACTCCTGCAGTGTCCACCACCGCTCCGGACGTGTCCACAGGAAGCGATAGCGAGTC
>JBDGVS010000055.1:0-10143 GCA_039585535.1 Gemmatimonadota bacterium
ACGCTGACATCGCGAATCACCAACGCACAGAGGGACGAGATCGCGGTGATGCAGCGCTGGCTCCGCGAACGTGGGCGCCCCGTACCGGAGGTCGATGAAGGAGGCCACGTGTCGATGATGACCGGGATGTCGGGTATGCACGACATGCACATGCCGGGCATGCTCTCCCAGGAGCAACTCGCCGAACTCCGCAGCGCGCGTGGCCTGGAGTACGACCGTCTGTTTCTTACCTACATGATTCAGCACCACAACGGCGCCGTGACCATGGTGCACGAGCTCTTCGCGGCCGACGGCGCGGCTCAAGACGACTTCGTGTTCAAACTGGCGTCCGATATCCAGGTCGATCAGACCACCGAAGTCGCCCGCATGCAGCAGATGCTGGATGCCGTTTCCAGAAATCCGAATTGACTGCGGCACCCGCGGTCCACACCCCTGAGGACACCCCGATGAACCCAATGACGCGTACCCGCAGCCCGCGGCCCCCGTCGACCACATCTGCGACGAGGAGAGCAGGCCTGCTCCCGGCTCTCGCGCTACTGGCCGGCTGCGCTGGAGGCTCGGCACCCGCCAACCCCGCGCCGTCGACCGCTCTGCCAGCTATCGCACCGACCGGCTCTCCACGCGCCTTGAGCATGAATCCGGCGAGCCCCGACCCACGGATCGGCCTCAGGGCTGGGCTTTTCGACGCCCAGGAAGCAGCCTGGAACCTGCGCGTCGTCTCCAAGACACCGCCGCCGGAGGAGTTCGTCGGAAAGACCAGCTCCGACCTCGCCTTCACGGGCAACTACGCCATCCAGGGCAACTACGACGGCGTCCAGATCTGGGACATCAGCGATCCGTCTGCCCCAACGACCGTGATCACCTACGTGTGCCCGGCTTCCCAGAGTGACGTCTCCGTCTTCGGCGACCTCCTCTTCGTTTCGGGAGAGGGAATGACCGGTCGCCTCGATTGTGGACCCGAGGGCATCGCTGAAGCCGTCAGCCAGGACCGACTGCGCGGGATCCGTATCTTCGACATCAGTGACATCCGGAATCCGCGGTACGTGACCAACGTGCAGACCTGCCGCGGCTCGCACACGCATACGGTGCTCGAGGATCCGAACGACGACGACAACGTCTACATCTACGTTTCCGGCTCCGCCCCGGTCCGCCCGGCTGAAGAACTCGCCGGATGCTCCTCCGCACTGCCCGATGAGGATCCGAACTCCGCGCTCTTCAGGATCGAGGTCATCCGGGTTCCGCTGGCGAATCCCGCGAACGCCGCGATCGTCAGCTCGCCGCGGATCTTCAACGACCTCGTGGCTCCGCCGACGCATGGTGACGCCCCGGAAGACCTCGCTGCGCGGGAAGCGGCGATCGCCAGCGGTGCGTTCGTCGTCACCATGGGCGAGCGGACGATCGTCATGCCCGAGCGGTACACAGCCCCGCTCCTCGACAGCATCACGGAGGCGCGTGGCGGCACGGTGGCCTCGGCTGCCGACAGCGCGGCGGTTCGCGAGTACCTGCCGACGCTCCTGGCGGGAATGTTCGGCGGTGGTGACGACGGTCGCGAAGCTATGGGACCCACCCAGTGCCACGATATCACCGTGTATCCGGCGATCGGCATGGCGGGTGGCGCATGTGAGGGGTACGGACTGCTCCTCGACATCTCGAACCCGATCGACCCCGTCCGCATGGCAGCGGTGGCCGATTCAAACTTCTCCTACTGGCACTCGGCGACGTTCAACAACGACGGCAGCAAGGTGCTCTTCACCGACGAGTGGGGCGGCGGTGGCGCGCCGAAGTGCCGCGCATCCGACCCGCCGGAGTGGGGCGCCAATGCGATCTTCACCATCGAAGACGGTGAGATGGAGTTCCAGAGCTACTACAAGCTCCCGGCCGCTCAGACGTCCCTGGAGAACTGTGTAGCGCACAACGGCTCGCTGATTCCGATCCCCGGCCGCGACATCATGGTGCAGTCCTGGTATCAGGGCGGCATCTCGATCTTCGACTGGACCGACCCGAACAACGCGGTCGAGATCGCGTTCCATGATCGCGGACCGTCCGACGCGAACCGAATGGGTGCCGGCGGCAGCTGGTCCGTCTACTGGTACAACGGATCTCTGGTCAGCTCCGAGATCTCTCGTGGACTCGACATCTTCGAGCTCCAGCCCAGTGACGCGATCTCGCAGAATGAGCTCGACGCGGCGAACAGCGTGAAGCTCGATCAGTTGAACTCGCAGGGGCAGCCGATCCTGGAGTGGCCGAACACCTTCGCGCTGGCTCGCGCCTACGTCGACCAGCTGGAGCGGTCGCGCTCGGTCGGCGATAGCTGGGTGACAGCCGTTCGAGCCGCACTCACCGGCGCGGAGCAGGCGTCCGGATCCACCCAGCGCTCGGCTCTGAGCGGACTCGCGTCGGAAATCGCGGGCGCAGCCGACGACTCTCGGGACCCCGCGAAGGTGAGGATGCTCGCAGACGCGGTACGAGGTCTGGCCGGCGCCTGACCTCCACCGCATCACGGCACGGCCGAGGCCGGGGGTGTAGTCGCCCCCGGCCTCGTTTCGTTCGAGAAGGGATCGGAATCCGTCTGGTCCGTATCGAACGTCCTCGAGCGCTCCTATTCTGACGCCCCTGCCCGGGACTCCTCAGAAGACGAGCCATGAATACGCTCCGCGCCGCTCTCGCACTTGCCGTTCTCAGACCCGTCGGCCTCCAGGCCCAGATGCTCGAGCCAGAGCACACGGCGACGCTGGAGTGGAGGCTCCTCGGCCCCTCGATGCCGGCAGGCCGAGCGTAGACGGTCACCGGAGTCGAGTCCGATCCGAAGACGTTGTACCTCACCACGGCAGGCGGAGGTCTGTGGAAGACGACGAACCACGGCACAACGTTCCGAAACGTCTTCGCCAACGAGGGCTCTGCCTCGACGGGCGCGGTGGCCGTCGCTCCCTCGAACGCAGATATCGTCTGGGTCGGTACGGGTGAGCCTGCGAACACCCGCGCGAACTCCTGGGGTGACGGGGTCTACCGGTCCGACGACGCGGGAGAGAGCTGGACCCATATGGGGCTCGACGACAGCCACCTCATCTCCAGGATCGTTATTCATCGGACCTATGGCCGAGATGGCTGACGCCGTGGAGGCTCCACTACACGCCTTCGATGTGAAGAGGGCGACCAGATTCCGGTGGAGAGTCACCTACGGAAACACCATCGAAGAGCTGAACGGAGACGAGATGTTCCGTGCAAAAACACCGCCCATCGGGACTGCGATCCGCTACGCTGTGGGCTCTGACGCGGGAGGCAGCGCCACGGTCGAGATCAGGAACGGCTTCGGCGACGTCGTGCGATCCCTCGAGGGGCCGAGCGGCGCCGGGATCCACTCCGTGTGGTGGGACCTCCGCTCAGACGCCACGACCGGCCTCACACAGCCCCGGGGTAGTGGCACACCGAGCGGATGGGCCTTTCGGCAGCTCGTTCCGGTCGGTACCTACTCCGTGATCGTACGAGTGGGCGGGAATGAGTCCCGCACGACCGTGCACGTTCGAGATGAGCCCGCTGAAGGAGTTCGGCAGGCCCCGATGCGCCGATGAGGTATACGATGCGCCTGATGAGAAGAAAGCAACGCGGCTTGGTGTGGATGACGCTCGGATTTGCCGTGGCCCTTTTCGGGTGCGCTTCCGATGCGCCGCAGTGGAAGGACGTGGACGAGGAGGGCGCCTTCCTCATGTACCGCAGGCAATCGCTTATCGGGGAGGAGTCGTTCAGCATTCGTTCGGATCAGGATTCGATCGTGATCCGATCGCTGCAGGGCGAGAACGAACGGGGCCGGATCACGGGTGTCGAAGCCGAGCTTCGACTGGGCATCGATCTGTCTCCTGCGCTCTATCAGAATCGACGCATCGCCAACAATGACACGACGAACATCCTCGAGGTCGTTTCGACCGCCGATGGGGTCTTCGTCCGCGAGAAAGAGACCGGCACAGTCACGACGGCCGCGACGCCCGACTTCTTTCCCGTGCACAGCAACATCCCGGCGGCGATGGAGATGATGCTGTACCACTACGCGATGGAGCGTGGGCTGGAAACGGTACCCACCTATCCGCGGGGTGAGGTCACGATCACCCACCGGGGCACGGACATCGTAGAGATCGGTGGCGCCCCGACCCCTCTCGAACGCTATGTCGTGGAGGGGATCAACTGGGGCTTCCGCACGATCTGGCTCGACGCCTCGGACCGTCTCATCGCGCTCGTCCAGGCGAACACGCAGTTCCGTGAGGCGATCCGAAGCGGGTATGAGGAAGCCCTTCCCTTCTTCATCAACGGCAACGTCGAAGAGCAGATGCGGACGCTCGGAGACTACACATCGGCCTATCAGGAGGACCCGGTCGAAGTCACTGCGCTGGTGGGCGGCAAGGTCGTCGACGGGCTGAGCGATGTCTCACGCGACGACATGACGGTCATCGTAGAGAACGGCCGCATTCTAGAGATCGGGCCACGTGCTGAAGTCGGTATTCCGAGCGATGCACGGATCATCGATGTCTCCGGCAAGACGTTGATCCCCGGCCTGTGGGACATGCATGCGCACTCGAACCAGGTCCAGTGGGCGCCGGCGTACCTCGCGGGTGGCATTACGACGATTCGCGACCTCGGTAACGAGCTGGAATTTGCGACTGCGTTCCGAGATGCCATCGCCGAGGGCGGTGCCATGGGCCCCGACATCCTGCTGTCCGGCATGGTCGACGGGGCCGGGATCACGGGGAACGGGGTCATTCGAGCGACGTCCCCGGAGGAAGCCCGCGCAGTCGTCGATCTGTACTTCGAACACGGATACAAGCAGGTAAAGATCTACACGGCGATCGAGCCCGACGTCCTGCAGGTCCTCACCGACGAGGCGCACGAGCGAGGCCTGACCGTTTCCGGACACGTGCCCCGGGCGGTAGGGAACGCCGTCACTGCCGTCGAACTCGGCATGGATCAGTTCAACCACCGAGGGCTGTTTCTCTCCGTTCTCTTCCCCGACGAGTCGGTCACCGACCTCGGCCGCCTTTACCTCTTCGACCGAGAGATCGACTCGGGACGCATCGCGCGGGCTGCGGCATTTCTGGTCGAAAACGGAACGGTGCTCGACCCGACGATCTCACTCGATATCCTGCGGAATCTGCCGTGGGGGACGCCGCTCGAAACCGTGGAACCCGCGGTCGGACGAATCGCCTACGAGTTGTGGGAAGGGAAGCGATTCCTGAGCGGTGTCGATCCCGAACGCGCCGAGAACATGAGCGAAGACGTCCGGCGGGGGATGAAGATCATCGGGGACTTCCATCGGGCGGGCGTCCCCATCGTAGCGGGCACCGACAACGGGGTCCCCGTCTTCAGTCTCTACCTGGAGATGGAGGCCTATCACGACCTGGGTCGACTGACCCCGCTCGAGACGCTCCAGACGGCAACGATCATTCCGGCTCGCGCCATGGGCATGGACACGGAGACAGGGACCCTCGAAGTCGGGAAGCAGGCGGACATCGCGATCCTGGATGCCGACCCCCTTCTCGATATTCGGAATATCCGATCGGTATCCGCGGTGATGACCAACGGCAGCTACTACGAGAGCGACCCGCTGTGGCTAGCCGTCGACTTTCGGCTCGGTGAGAGATAGAACGGCGCCACAGCACTCCGTCGTGAGAATTCGCTACCGGTAGACCACCCCACCCTTCACAACGTGCTCGACGTACCCGAGCGCGTTGATGTCGAAGAGCGGATTCCCGCGGACCACGATCACGTCTGCCAGCTTACCGGGTTCGATGGTGCCGAGGTCATTGCCACGTCGGATGATCTCCGCACCTGTCTTGGTCGACGCTGAGATCGCCTGGATGGGCGTCATCCCACTGTCGACCAACGCAGAGATTTCCCGCCACGCCGACTCGGTGTGGAAGTTCAGCGGACTTCCCGAGTCCGTGCCCATGCCCATCAACGCGTTCGCTTCGATGAACTGGCGGGAAGACAGCTCGCTCTTCCGGGTCTGCAGCGGTGTCGTCCGGAAGTACGACAAGCGGTGGAAATCGACGAAGGACCGCTGGAATTCCTCGTAGAGCTCCGGCGACAGATCTTCGCGAAGCCGGCGGTCCTGCAGTCGCTCCGGGAAGTCCACGGTAGCCTGAAAGACCCAGGGCCGGTGCGCGATCGTCTGGACGATCGGCACGCCCCTGTGGGCAATCTCCTGCACGAGATCGTCGGGATAAGGGGGATTCCCGGCGGACCCCGCATGCTGGATGACATCCACACCCACCCGGAGGGCCGCGCGGATCTCCTCTGGGCCGTAGAGGTGGCTGTGCACCCGGATGCCTCTGGCGTGTGCTGCCTCCACGACCGCGGCCATCATCTCCTCGGACATGCCGGCCCACGTCTTGATGACATCGACGCCGGCGTCCGCCAGTTCATGAGTTCTCTGAGCCGCCTCTTCCGGGCTCTCCACCACGTGCTGGAAGTAATCGGGAAACGAGCCCCATCGGCGCCCCGCGATCCACGGGCCACTCACCAGCATCCGCGGTCCCGGCGCGTCCCCCCGATCAATACGGTCCCGGAGCTCCACGATCTCGATCGGCGCGCCCAGATCCACGGCGGTCGTCACACCTGCCATGAGGAGCTGTTTCGCGGCGATCTCCATCATCTCCTGCTTCTTCGGGGTGAAGAAGGGAAACCACTCGGAGTACTCGCCGTGCCCGAGGAACATCGTGTGCACGTGCAGGTCGATCAGACCGGGAAGCATGGTCATGCCCCGTGTGTCCACCACGCGGGCCGTGCTGGGGATCTCGACCTCGCTGGCCCGTCCGACAGCGACGATTCGGTCTCCGTCGATCAGGATGGCCGCGTTGTGGATGGCCGGCGCTTCGTATCCGTCGAGCAGCATCCCGCCCACGAGGGCGACCTGCTGCCCGGCGACCGTCTCGGGAGTCGTCCCCGCGAGGAGCGCCACGAAGGAGACAGCCAGCGGGGCGACTCCCGAAGTGCGGCGCGTCAGAGCACGAGGCCATCCCATGCAATGAGAGAGTCTCTGCGAGAAGCGGTTGGGCATCGAGCGTATCCTCGGGAGGGGGACCTGGATGCTCGGTACATCCGGTCATCAGCTTCCATTGAGCCAGCAACTTCCCGTGGGAGTGGGAGGATTCGCAACACGGCGTCATCACGAGGGCTGAAACCGTCCGCGATTATTCGCTGGCCCCCGGGACACCGCAGGAGACATCTTTAGGAGCCCCCCCGGGAATCGACCTCGAATCCGTGCGGAGGCAAATCATCGTGCACACGTCCACACCGACCCTGCTGGTCATCGAGGACGCCCAGGACCAGGCGATTCTCGTCGGGCACGCTGCACGTCGATCCCACCCCGGGCTGTTCGTGCAAGTCACCCACGATGGCTTCGAGGGTGCCGCGTACCTGGCCGGCATCCCTCCATTCGACGACCGGCGAGAGAACCCGCTCCCGGATCTCGTCATCCTCGACCTGTTCATGCCGAACGTCGACGGATTCGCCGTCCTCCAATGGATGCGCAAGCGAGCGGAGATGGCACACATTCCCGTTGTCGTCCTTACGTCTTCCGGAAACCCGAACGATGAGACCCGCGCCCGCTGGCTGGGAGCGAGCGCCGTCTACCGGAAGCCCAACGACCTGGACGAACTGGGGGAAGTCGTCCGCGAGATCGTCCAGGCATACATCCCGCCCAGCGCGATGATCGACGCCTTCATGGATCGACTGGGCTAGGCGAGCGCCTCGAGCGACTCCCAACTCTGGGCCCGCACGCCCGCCTCGACATCGTGGATCAGCTCGACGAGACGGGTCGTCAACGGAGCGGCAATCCCGACTTCCACGCCGAGTGTGGCAATCGGGGCGATCTGGGCATCGACCTCAGTCCTTCGCTTTCGAACGGCGAGATCCCGCCAGACCCCGCTGTGGCTCTTCGCGGAGCCACGATTGAAACGAACCAGTGCGTCGAGACTCGCGTGCGCCTCCGCATCGGACGCCCCCGGAGAAAACGCCGTGGGATCAAATCCATCGAACGCTTCGGGCTGAACCCCCTGAGCCGTGGCCACCGCCATCGCCTCGCGGGCCAGGCCGATCAACAGCGGGCGATGCTCCGCGGAGCCGAGCACATCGGCGATGGAGGCATCCGTCAGCGCGGTTGCAAAGAGCATCGACCCATACGCCAGCTTCCCCCACAGGTAACCCCAGATGTTGTCCGTGAGCACGGCGTCCGGTTCGAAGAGCTGAAGCAGACGGTGGATCCCGTGAGATCGCGCTGTCATCGCGCCGGTGACTTCACCCACAACGCAGGCACCCCGATTGCCGCGCATGACCACGCCCGGCTCCATCACGTCCGCACCGAAGTTGACGAAACAGCCCACGGTCCGGTCTGGTCCGATGCGCTCCGAGATCACCATCTCGTTGAGGCCATTCTGCACCGACACGACGAAGCCGTCTTCAGCCAGGAGCGGGGCGATCCGATCGAGCGCCCCCTCGGTGTGATGCGCCTTTACCGCGAGAAGCACGGTGCCGAGGCCAGGATCGACTTCGTCAGGTGCCACGCATCGCGTCGGCACCGTGAACTCATCGACCGGCCCCGTGATCCGCAGGCCATAGGCATTGATAGCCGCGACGTGAGCGTCGTCGGTATCAACGAAGAGTACAGAGCGGCCGGCTCGAGCCAGCCAGGCGCCGATCGACCCACCCATGGCGCCCGCACCCCAGATGACGATGGGGTCGAGATCCACCGGTGCCGCAGTCGAATCGGGAGCAGTGTGAGAGGTCATCCCGAAAGCTGTCGACTCGGCTGAGCCGGGACCACCCGGTTCGGTCAGGCCAGTACCACCGTATCATCAAGCGACCCCAAAACCGAGGCCCACCTGTGACGACTGTACTCGAACTCGACGAGATCAAGCCCCTGCTCGACGTCCCCCAGTTGATCGACGAGATCGAGGCCGGCTTCGTCCTCTACTCCCAGGGCAAGGTGAACGTCCCGCCGGTCGGCTTTCTGCACTTCGACGACCCGCCGGGCGATGTGCACATCAAGTACGGCTTCGTGTCCGGTGGCGAACACTACGTCCTCAAGATGGCGTCCGGCTTCTACGAAAATCCCGTCCGCGGGCTCCCGATGTCTGACGGCGTCATCCTCGTCTTCAGCCAGAAGACCGGTGCGCTCGAACTGATCCTGCACGACAAGTGCTGGCTCACGGACATGCGTACCGCTGCGGCCGGGGCTGTGGCTGCGAGGCACCTCGCCCCCGCGGCAGTCGAGCACATCGGGATCGTGGGTACGGGTGTGCAGGCGCGGATGCAGCTGGAGATGCTGCGCGGCGTCGTGGATTGCAGAAGCTGTTTCGTCTGGGGCCGCGACCCGATCAAAGTGCAGATCATGATCGACGACCTGAACGACAGGCCAGAGATTCAGACGTGGGGACTCGACATTCGCCCCGCTGCGACGATCGACGACCTGACCGCCAGGTGCGGCCTTATCGTGACCACCACTCCAGCCCGGAGCCCACTCATCCATGCCGACCAGGTGAGACCGGGGACCCACATCACGGCGATGGGCTCGGATGACGACGGCAAGCAAGAGCTGGACGCCGCACTTCTCGGCAAAGCGGATGTCGTTGTGGCGGACAGCATCGCGCAGTGCAGTCAGTACGGGGAGTGCGTGCATGCGATCGAGGCCACGCTGATCGAGCGGGACAACATCCTCGAGCTCGGCCAGGTCATCCAGGACCCGACGCTGGCCCGCACACACCCCGATCAGATCACTGTCGCGGACCTTACCGGAGTCGCGATTCAAGACATCCAGATCGCGAACATGATCGTGGAGGCACGTCGGACGTTGCCGCTCCCATAGCGGCCGGATACCGTTGGAGCCCACTCGAAAACGCACACGAAGGCTCCATCATGAAGATCGCTCGCGTCCTCCTCCCATTCCTCCTGTCAGCCGGGGCGTTCGCCCCCGCCTCCGCTCAGGAGCCGCGGGCTCTCGATCATTCTGACTACGCGATCTGGAACCGCCTGCAGAACGACATTCTGTCTGCCGACGGCCGCTGGCTGGCTTATCGCCTGGTGCCCGGCGACGGAGACGCGAAGCTGGTCGTGCAGGCGCTGAACAGCGACCGATCGCTCACACTGGATCGTGGTACT
>JBDGVS010000056.1:0-10040 GCA_039585535.1 Gemmatimonadota bacterium
GACCCCGTCGTCGGTGAGCAGGCGCGTTCGCGCTTTGCGGACGCCGAGCAGATGCTGGCGCGCTTCGCGACGGAACGGTTGGTCACGCCGAGGGGCGTGATCGGCCTCTTCCCTGCGTGGGCGGATGGGGACGACATCCGGGTGGTAGCAAATGGTACCGAGACGACCATCCACGGTCTCCGGCAGCAGTTCGCCAAGAAGGGCGAACGGGAGAATCTGGCGCTGGCAGACTTCATCGCGCCTGCGCGAGACGGGGCGTCGGACTGGATCGGGGCATTTGCCGTCACTTCCGGGCGCGAACCAGAAGAGTTTGCGGCGGACCTCGAAGCTCATCACGACGACTACAACGCAATCCTGGTGAAGGCTCTCGCAGATCGCCTCGCGGAGGCATTGGCCGAATGGATGCATCGGCGAGTGCGCACGCACTACTGGGGATACGCAGCGAGCGAGGCCCTCGACAATCAGGGTCTGATCGCCGAGGCATACCAGGGAATCCGCCCGGCTCCCGGCTATCCGGCCTGCCCCGACCATACCGAGAAGCGGGCCCTCTTCGAGCTCCTCGATGTGGAGGCGGCCATCGGCCTGTCTCTCACTGAGAGCTTCGCGATGACGCCGGGCGCGTCCGTAAGCGGCTGGTATCTCTCTCATCCCGAGTCGAAGTACTTCGGGATCGGCCGAGTAGGCCGTGACCAGGTCGAGTCGTATGCCGCGCGGAAAGGGTGGTCGGTAGAAGAGGCAGAGCGCTGGCTTGCTCCGAACCTCGGGTATACGCCGGGATCTTCGCGGTGAGAAATCTGATCGAAGACGGTCGCGTCCACGTATTCGACGGGGCGATGGGCACGCTCCTCTACAGTCGCGGCGTCTTCGTGAACGTGTGCTATGACGAGCTGAATCTGAGCCGACCGGAACTCGTGGAAGGTATCCACCGCGAGTACGTCTCTGCCGGCGCTGAGATCCTGGAGACCAACACCTTCGGCGCGAACCCGGTCAAGCTCTCCTCGTACGGTCTGTCCGAGCGTACGGAGGAAGTGAACGCCGCCGCCGCGCGGCTCGCACGCGCCGCGGCGGACGCAGCCCCGGAAGCGGGCGTTCAGGTAGCCGGCGCGATCGGCCCGCTCGGGATCCGCATCGAGCCCTGGGGTCCGACGTCGGTCGATGAGGCCATCGATCACTTCCGGCGTCAGGTCGCTGGCCTGCTCGAGGGAGGCGTGGACGGATTCGTCCTCGAGACCTTCGCAGACACGCACGAGATCGACTGCGCCATCCGGGCCGTGCGAGCCGAGTGTGACCTTCCTGTATTCGCTCAGATGACGGTGGGGCAGGACGGTCGAACAGCACTCGGGTCCAGTCCGACGCAGCTCGCAGCTGCGCTCACCGCGGCAGGCGCCGACGTGATTGGGCTCAACTGCTCGGTGGGACCAGCCGTCATGCTCGATGCCGTGGAGGAGATGGCGGACGCCTCGCCCCTTCCTCTTTCCGCCCAACCCAACGCGGGCCTCCCACGTACCGTCCGCGACCGCAAAATCTACCTCGCCAGCCCGGAGTACATGGCGCAGTACGCGCGCCGCATGATCGAGGTGGGTTGCCGCTTTGTCGGGGGTTGTTGTGGAACCACACCCGAGCATACGACGCGCATGCGTGAGGCCGTAGCAGCGCTGCAGCCCATGCACGCTGCCGTCTCGATACCCAGGACGGCCACGCCCACTGCACCTCTCTCGGACCCGGTGCCGCTGGAAGCCCGCTCCGCATGGGGGCGCAAGCTCGCCCGTGGTGAGACGGTGGCCTCGGTGGAGCTCATCCCGCCGCACGGATGGGATCCGCGTGAGATCACCGAACCAGCCCGGACACTCAAAGTCGCCGGGGTCGATGCGGTGAGCCTGGTCGAAAGCCCCCGTTCACGGAGCCGGATGGGCGCGCTCGCGGCCGGGCTCATCATTGAACGCGAGGTCGGGATCGAGACCATCGTACACTACACCTGCCGCGACAAGAACATGCTGGGCATGATCTCGGATCTCCTGGGCGCTGCGGCAGCAGGAATTCGCAACATCCTCGTGGTGTCCGGAGATCCGCCCGCGATGGGTCCCTACCCCGACGCGACGGCGGTATTCGACATCGACTCGATCGGGCTGACCAACGTCGTGCGCGGCCTCAATCGTGGGATCGATCCTGGAAGTAACTCGATCGGAGATCCCACGCAGTTCGTGCAGGGTGTTGCCGTGAACCAGGGCGCCGTCGATATGGAACGGGAGCTCGCGCGCTTCGGCTACAAGGTCGAGGCAGGAGCGGACTTCGCCATCACGCAGCCGGTCTTCGACCCGGTCGCACTCGAACGATTCCTGGAGGCCACCGGCACCGATCTCCCGATCGTGGCCGGTATCTGGCCCTTCATGAGCCTGCGCAACGCGGAGTTTCTGGCCAACGAGATGCCGGGAGTCAATGTGCCTGCGGAAACGGTCGAACGCATGCGCCGCGCTCAGGAGTCGGGAACCGATGCCGCCATCGAGGAGGGGGTCGCGATCGCGCTCGAAATGATCGAGTCCACACGCCCACTGGTGCGGGGCTTCCACCTCACCGCGCCACACCGAAATGTCGACATCGCCCTGCGGGTTCTGCGAGAGAGCGGCGTTCGAACGACTGCCTGACCTCTCTCGCCTCAGACCAGGTCCAGGATCTTCTGTAGCCGCCGGCCCGCGCCGCGTTCGCCGAGGTTGCTGACGTAGATCTTCTCCGCGCCCACCGCACGCAATTCGCGGATCGAGCGAGCGCAGATCTCTTCGGCACCAGCACCCGAAGCGAAGTCCGCCGTGATCTCTTCGATTGGCACAGGAAAGAAGTCCGAGAGAATCCGCAGTGTGTTCGGGTTGGGCGATCGGTAGAAAAAGACCCCAAAGACCACCGGTTTCTGGCGCTCGACTTCGGCGTGAGCCTCCAGGAAGCGCTCGACCACCGGCAGTGAATGGTGCGACACGATCTGGCTCAACGCGTAGGAAGCGTGTGCGTCGGCAGCATGGAGGAACCCTAGCTGCTCACCAGGATCGCGGTGCGGATTGACCCACCCACCGAGCGCGAGTCCAGGAAGCCTGCGCGTAAGAATCTCCCGCAGGTCTCGGCCATGGGGCACGCATCGCGGCGGCGGCACGGAGACGTCGCCACCCAGCACCGTGAGCGACTCGAAACCCTCTGTGACCGCGCGCTCAGCAAAGGTCTCGCAATAGGTGAGCGAGTGCTTGCACGTGAGAATCGGCACGATGCGGCGCAGGTCGACGGCATCGCCGACGTTGCCACCGACGTGCGCGAGGTTCTCCTCTTCCGCAGCACCTACCGCGTTGTCGGTTAGAAACACGAAGAGTTCGTTACGCGTGAGGCGTCCAAGCGTGTGATGGAGGTCGATCCACGCGGACATGCCCTCGCTCGCGTCCAGCCGTCGGCTCGGGGGCCTCAGCTCCACGGTGACCAGCGGTCCCGGAGCAGAGAGCGCGTCGAGAAGCAGCGTCATCCGGACTCCCCGACCAGCGCCTCGACCGCCGCGGCGTTCGTCGGCAGGCCGGAGGTGAGCACATCGCAACCACCGACGGTCACCGCAACATCGTCCTCGATGCGCACACCGATTCCATCGTACGCTCCACCACCATCCGACTCGGGTGCTGGCCGGAAGTAGAGCCCGGGCTCGACGGTAAACACCATACCGGGCTCGAGGAGGCGTGATTCGCCGTCTCGGGCGTAATCTCCCGGATCGTGGACATCGAGCCCGAGCCAGTGCGATGTCTGGTGGGGGAAGAACGGCTTGTGCGCATTCTGCTCGATGAGGCCGTCCAGATCGCCGGCAAGCACGCCGAGATCCACGAGACCGCGAACGAGCACGCGCGTCGATGCCTCATGCACTTCTGCGATCGCGATGCCCGGCCGGACCGCTTCGATCCCCGCAGTCAACGCCGACTCGACGATGTCGTAGACCGCACGCTGGGGTCCGGTGAAGCGACCCGAAACGGGCCACGTACGCGTGACGTCTCCGTGATAGAAGTCGACCTCGGCACCGGCGTCCACGAGAACCAGTCCGTTCTCCGGGACTTGGTCAGAATTCTCTACGTAATGAAGCACGCAGGCGTTGGCCCCACTCCCGACGATCGTGTCGAAGCCGGGCCGGGTCGCTCCGGCATCCCGAAAGGCACCCTCGAGAGCGGCCTCGATCTGCCACTCACCCACGCCGGGTCGGATGGCCGCGGCAGCGGCTCGATGACCCTCGAGCGTGACTGCGCAGGCGCTACGAATCGCCTGAAGCTCCGACGGGTCCTTCACCAGCCTGAGGTCGTCGAGGGCTTCCCCCGGATCGATCAGCCCGCGCGGGCCGCTCCCCGTTCGGGGCCCACGCGCTCGCGCATGGTGGAGGGCGCCTTCTACCAGGCGCTCGAGCGAATCGCGACGGCCCAGCCGGTAGTGAACTCGGTCACCGGCTGCGAGAAGTTCAGGGAGTCGGTCCTCGAGCTGCGCGAGTGAATGAGCCGCATCCGCCCCCGAGCGCGCACCCGCCTCGTCGGAACCGAGCCGGGGGCCCGCCCATAGCTCCGCCTCCGGATCCCGGTCCCTCGCGAACACCGTCAGGCTCGGATCCGCACCGCCGACAAGCACTGCCACCGTCCCAGGCTCGGTCAAACCTGTCAGCCAGTACAACTCACGGTCCGCGACGTACGGCTGCTCGGTGTCGCGGGATCCGTACTGGATGGGGGCCGCAGGCAGGACGAGCACACCGTTGCCCAACCGCTCGAGCACCGCGCGACGGCGGCCGGAGTAGTCTGGTGGGACGATCGTTGCCTCGTTTCGGTTCATGTCGGGTAGTCTAGCGCGGCCAGCCTCACAGAGGGATAGGCCGTCCGCTCGGCACCCACTAGAATGACGGGCACTCTGAATTCTCAAGGCCGACCCGCATGCCACGACTCGATACATATCGCCGCGCTCTGCTTTCGACGTTCGCCTTCGCGGCCTTGCTCGCTCCAGCGACCGCTGCGGCCCAGGATCCCGACTCTGTCGTAGCGATCGAGCCGGTGCTGGTCCGGGTCCTCGGCAGCTCGATCGAGACGGGAGCTCCCTATCCGGTTTCGGTGCTGACCGGCTCCGAGCTCACTCGTGGGACCGGCTCCACCTTTATCGAAGAGGCCGTACGAGCCGTCCCGGGAGTCCAGATCCAGAACCGATTCAACCTGGCTCAGGGTGAGCGCATTTCGGTTCGTGGCTTCGGGCCGCGCGCGCAGTTCGGCGTCCGCGGCGTTCGGATTCTGGTCGACGGCATTCCGGCCACTCTTCCAGATGGCCAGTCGACACTGGATCACCTCGATCTGGCCGGTCTCGGCCGCGTCGAAGCACTTCGCGGACCCAACGCTACTCTGTACGGCAACGCAGCCGGCGGCGTCCTGCACTTCCGTACGATCGACCCGGCCACGGTCCCCGCGGCCATCGGTGTGCGGTGGACGGGGGGCACGCTCGGCACCTCCCGAGGGGCTACCCCCGATGCGGAAGCGTCCCACGCGATGTGGGCACTCGAGGCCAATGCGACCGGCACGGTCGGCACGGTCGGGTACCGGGCCGGGATCACCCGTACGGATTTCGACGGCTTCCGGAGAAACCCTGAAACCGACGACGGCTCGACGTACGGGGCCGGAACGCGCACGAACGTCAACGCTACCGTGACCACCCCCCTCGGAAACGGTACGCTCCGCCTCGTAGCGGCCGGTGTGGACCTCGATGCGGAGAACCCGGGCTCATTGCCGCAAGACGGACTCGACGACGGCGACCGGGCCGCGTGGGGATTCAACGTCCGCAGCGCCACAAGCAAGGACATGCAGCAGGGACAGCTCGGGGCGGCGTGGGACGGCGCACTCGGTGGCACGAACGCACAGTTCTCGACGTGGGGCATCGGGCGCGACCTCTACAATCCGATTCCCGGCCGCATCATCGACCTCGGCCGTACGGCGGGAGGTGCCCGCGCGCTCTTCCAGGGGACGCTGGGGTTGGGTGATGACGGCTCCTTCGCATGGGGTGCGGGCGTCGAAACGGAGGTCCAGAACGACGACCGCCGGAACTACGACAACAACGGGGGTGACCAGGGCGACCTGTCACTCGATCAGGACGAGCGGGTGCTGGGCTCCGGAGTCTTCCTCCAGGGCCGACTCGATGCCGCAGACATGATCTCGGTGCTCGTCGGAGGTCGTTACGATCGAGTCAACTTCTCCGTCGACGACAACTTCCTCGCGGGCGGTGACCCGGACGACTCCGGTGATCGCACGATGAGTGCGTTCAGCCCATCCATGGGGGTGGTCATCGCTGCGTCCCGAACGGTCGAACTCTACGGCTCGCTCGGCCGCTCTTTCGAAACGCCGACCACCACCGAACTCGCGAACCGGCCGACCGGCGCGGGTGGCTTCAATCCGGCTCTCGAGCCTCAGACCGGTGTCACGATGGAGGGCGGCGCGCGCGCGACCCTCCTGAGCACACTCCGCGTCGAAGGGTCGGTGTTCAAGACCGACCTGAAGAATCAACTCGTGCCCTTCGAGGTCCCCACCGACCCGGGCCGGACGTACTTCCGGAACGCCGGCACCTCCAAGCACACCGGGTGGGAGCTTTCGGCCGACTGGGCGGTTACGCCGGGCCTTTCCACGAGGCTGGCGTATACTCGAGTCGACGCGGTCTTCACGGACTTCGTCGTCGACGGAACGAGCTATGCGGGCAACAGCGTCCCCGGGCTGGCCCCGAACCGGATGGACGGCGTGCTCATACTCGAGCGCGGAAGCGTGTTCGCGGAGCTTCGCGGTCTCTGGCAGGACGATCTGCCGGTGGACGACGCGAACACGGCCTCTGCACCGTCGTACGTGCTGATGGACGCCCGTGTCGGGCTCACTCGGACCCAGGTCGGAGGCTTCGCACTCGAGCCATTCGTCGGCGTAGCGAACATCTTCGATGAGACGTATGTGGCATCGGTAGTCCCCAACGCATTCGGCCAGCGCTACTTCGAGCCAGGTCCGACTCGGACCTACCGTATTGGAGTGGGGATCGTCTGGGGGGGCTGAGCCGACGTCCTACGGCTGGCACCCTCGAGCGTCGTGCACGAGCGCCAGCGCATTCACCACGGGTCGCTCCCCGGTCGCATCCGAGGGTCGGTTCACCGGAGCCTCGCCGACCACCAGCGACGTGGATCCGCCTCCGTCGAGGTTGAGAGCCTCGTCGGCACCGAGCGCCTCAAAGAGGCTCGCCAACTCCGGAAGTGTCATCCCAACGGAGTGCGGGGGGCGACGTCCGTCTACCACGACCAGCCACAGCGTCCCTGTGTCCCCGTCGTATCCGATCGCCGAGCGCGGGTGTCGCGCAGCGGCGAACGCCGGGCGGGCTGTCACCTCGAGATCCCCGACTCTGTGGGTATCGTCGATGAGATCCGGGAAGCCACCGACCGCTTCCGTCTCGCCGTCACCGCCGTCCGCGACCGGCCATCCGAGCATCAGCGCGCCATCCTGCACTCCTGCCACGCCCATCCACGGCACCGTTCCCGGACGCCACGCGAACGTCGGCCGATTCGCGATCGATAGAACGGTTCCATCCACCACCTCCACACCCACCGCCGTCCCCTGCTCCGTAAAGAAGTCCGCGTTTACAGCCGCGATCACGCGCTCACCCGATGCCCGGACCATGCCCGAGACCGTCTCACGCCCTCCACCTCCGGCGACTCGCTCGGCAGGACGGAGAACCGAGAAGCCGAGATCACAGCGGCCCGCGATCCGAGCCTGCACCAGATGCACAGCCCACGGCCCACCTGGAGCCCACAGGTATCGGTACTCGACGCCGGCGAGGAGGGTCATGCTCCGAACCGAGTCCGGCGCCAGAAGGTCCCACGCAGCGTCGGGCAATACCAGCTCCAGCGCCCGGGGTGCATCCGGAGGCGTGCACCCGAGCGCGAGCACCGCACAGATGACGGCCAGGAAGCGCCTGCCTCCGGAGGCTCCGCCTGCTATACTTTGGCTGACCCGACTCCACCCCGGCGAGACTCCGTGACGCGAACCGCAGCCACGCTGGCTCTCATCTTCCTCTGCCTGAGCACGGCTCCCGCCGTCGCTCAGAGACCCGGCCCCGACGCGGGAGACGGTGTGCGCTTCGGCATATCCATGGGCGGGATCAGCACGATCGGACTCACCGTCGAGCTCTTTCAGGACTCCCGCAGTCTCGACCTGACGCTGGGCACATGGCGTTTTCGGGATGTCAGCTTCTCGGCCGTCGCCAAACAGTACTTCGGCGCTGGATCGGCCCGCCCCGTAGTGGGGCTGGGTCTCTGGACCGTTGCCGCGAAGCCGAACGAGCGCACGGGTTGGTCTCTCGTGCTGCGCGCTCCCATCGGCGTGGACTGGGAAGTCTCGGATCCTCACTCCATCGGCGCTTTCCTCAACGTCAATCGAGGATTGTGGGTGCGCCGCTCGGATCCGGCCGACACCGCCCCGATGAACAAGCGCCTGGTGCCCCTCCCCGAGCTCTACTACCGCATCGCTCGCTGACGGTCGACTCACCAGTCCCCCGTCGGCTCGTCCCAGCTCTCGGACCAGAAGCGTTCCTCCTCATCGTCGATGACGTCCAGATCGAGAGGCTCGTCATCGACTGAAATCGCTCCGTATTCGATGATGCGGTCTATGACTTCGTCGTCGACTACGGGTACAGGGCCGAATGCCGCCCGACGGCGGGCATAGACGGTCACTCCCGCGGCGACCGTGAGCAGGGCAAAGCCCGCCCCGAACACGAACCAGAAGAAGGCGATCATCTCGTCAGGTCCGGGGTCAGTCGATCGGGGTCATACCGACATACTTGAGGCCGCTGCCTGTGTTGAACAGAACGACCTCGTCGTCGGGAGTGATGAGCCCCATCTCCATCAACATGGGAACGGCGGCGGCGACTGCGCCTCCCTCCGGAGCGGCGAAAATCCCCGTGTCCACCCCGAGCATGTCCACCCATTCGGCCATGAGGTGATCGGGCACGGCGACCGCGCCACCACCGGAGGCTCGAAGGGCTTCCAGGATGAGGAAGTCACCGACCGCACCCGGTACACGGAGTCCGGAAGCATACGTCGTCGCTCCCTCCCACATCTCCGCGTGATCCGCGCCCGACTCCCAGGCACGCACCATCGGAGCGCAGCCCGCGGCCTGCACGGTGAACATCTTCGGACGTTCTGACCCGATCCAGCCGAGCGCCTCCATCTCGTCGAAGGCCTTCCACATGCCGATGAGTCCGGTACCCCCACCCGTCGGGTATACGATCGCATCGGGGAGTCGGCCGCCGAGCTGCTCAGCGAGCTCGTAGCCCATCGTCTTCTTGCCCTCGACCCGGTACGGCTCCTTGAGCGTCGACAGATCGAACCAGCCTTTTTCCTCCACACCCTTCTTCACGACCTTCCCGCAGTCGCTGATCAAGCCGTCGAGAAGCTGGACGTCCGCGCCCAGCGCCTTCATCTCTTCGAGGATCGGTGCCGGCGTATCCGTCGGAACCACCACATGAACGGGCAAGCCCGCGGCGGCGCCGTAGGCAGCGGCCGCGCTGCCCGCGTTGCCGGCCGACGGCAGAGCTACCGCCTCCGCTCCGAGCTCGAGGGCGCGGGACACCGCGAGGCAGAGACCCCGTGCCTTGAAGCTCCCGGTCGGGTTCTGGCCCTCGTCCTTGATCCAGACCTTGTCCACACCGAGGCGTTTCGCCGTGCGGTATGCATCGATCATCGGGGTCCAACCCTCCCCGAGGGCAACCCGCGCAGCAGGATCTCTGACCGGCAGAACCTCTGCGTAACGCCACAGGTCGGCCTGCCGGGTGGCGACCTCCGCCATGGAAAAGTCTGGCCGAATGGCGTCGAGGTCGTAACGGGCGAAGAGCGGCTTACCGACGGTCGAAAGGCCGATGAGCTGTTCGCTCTCATAGCGCGTTCCGGTAGCCGTGCATTCGAGATGAGTCGCGCCAGCCAGCGTGCGGAGATCGGTCATGATTCGTGGATCGGGGAGTGAATCCGATCCCCCTCGGGGATCGGTTGG
>JBDGVS010000057.1:0-9851 GCA_039585535.1 Gemmatimonadota bacterium
TGGGGGATGAACGTGTAGCCGCGAGCCACGGTTTGCTGGGCATGGACCGGCATTGCGACAAGGACGGCGACAAGCACCGTGGCGGCGGCGAATACGCTGATTCTATTTCGCACAGCACACTCCTGGGTAGAGAAACGGGGTCGATAGTATGCTGATACAATGCGCGCGGCGCCAGAATCAGCGACTCCGCCGTGCGTCGTAGGCTGCTCGCCCGTGAGAGCGCCGGAGCCGCCCTGGCGCCCGGTCCCTGCACCTCGACAATCATCGATGAGCCCGCCCTCGATCGGGAAGATCGAAAGTGGCTACCTCAGTCCTCTTCGTCGTCCCGGTTGATCGGATACGTGTCCGAGGGGCCACGCAGGGGCTGGGTCAGCATCCGATCGATCCAGAGGTCACGCCGGGTGCGAAACTGCTCCACCCCGATGGTCATACCTTCGTGCGTGTCACGCGGCTGGGCTCGATATGTGCCCAGAAGGCGATCCCACCAGGGCACGTTGAAGCCGAAGTTGCTGTTGGCCTCACTCGGATGGATCGAGTGGTGGACCCGATGCATGTCCGGCGTCACGACAAACCACCGGAGCGCCCGATCCAGCCCGATCGGGATCCGCACGTTGCTGTGGTTGAACAGCGAGCCGGCGTTGAGGAGTACCTCGAACGCGAGGACCGCGATCGCAGGCGGGCCGAGTGCAAGGACCACCGCGAGCTTGATGCCCATCGAGAGCACGATCTCAACCGGGTGGAAGCGCAGTCCGGTCGTGACGTCGAATTCCAGATCCGCATGGTGCATGCGGTGCACCCGCCAGAGGGCCGGCACGGCATGGAACATCACGTGCTGCAGATAAATCGCGAGATCGAGCGTCAGCATCGAGACGGCGAACGCCAGCCATTCGGGGCTTTCGATCAGATTGAACAGGCCCCAGCCACGCTCTTCCGCGAGTAGCGCCAACCCGACCGCCACGAGCGGGAAGAACAGGCGAACGAACATCGCGTCGAGCACCACGACCAAGAGGTTGTTCGTCCAGCGCAGAAGACGCGGGATCTCTCGTCGCCTTCGAGGGGCGGCCACCTCCCACGCGGCCATCGCGACCAGCACGCACAGAAAGAACGAGAGACGAACGACCGGCTCGTTCTGGAGCAGTAGTTCGGTCACGCGCGTCCGGAGGTGTTCCAGCGAATGATGGCGTCAGACACGAAGCGTTACTCCGCTCGCGAGGATCAGGCTGCGAGCAACATCCTGCTGTAGCGGAGCGGAGGCAAGCGGCGAAACACCCGGGCCGGGGGCGGCAAAGACCCGCGCGCCTGACGGAGGCTTTGGCTCAGGGATACACCTTTCGTGGCCGTTTTTCCTCGTTTCGCGCTCTATGGAGGTACCTTCAAGGAGGCTGGACGAAGAATGGGGCCCTTGGGGGCGCCGCTGTTCGGCCTCAATCGCGCGAAATCCACTCGGGATGGCGCGCACAGAAACGCATGCGGAGGGAACCGGTGGCGAGACGCCCGAACTACGGCTTCGAGAAGAGACAGCGCGAGCTGCGGAAGCAGAAGAGGAAAGAAGAGAAGGCCGCTCGTAAGCGCGGTGAAGAGGAAGCGGCCGAGGGGGCCGAGGGTACGGAGGCCACCGAAGGCGGTGACCCCGCGGGCGAGGCACCGCCCGAGTCCGGCCCGTCCGATCGCGAATGAAGAAGGGCTGGAGTCAGACCCGGGACTAGACGGGCGAATCGAGGCGCTGTTCGAAGAGGGCCGTGCGTTCTGGCATCGCTTCGACGCAGAAGTCCGCCAGGACGACTTCCACCCCTTCGTTCCTGCAGACTACGACGCCGTCCGAAGTGCGCTCGTGTCGCTTTATCGCCCGGGCCTGCGCTTCCTCGAGTGGGGCTCGGCCACGGGCGTCATTGCGATCATGGCGGACTTGCTCGGCTATGAAGCATGCGGGATCGAACTCGACTCGTCGCTCGTAGACGTGGCCCGCGACCTCGCCTCGCGGTCGGGCTCGGACGCTCGATTCGCGGCGGGTAGCTTCGTCCCGATGGGATGGGAGTGGAAGCACTCCGGCGGCGATGGTCGCCATGCAACCATCGGTGGAGGGCCCTCAGGGTACCTCACCTTGGGGCACGCGCTCGACGACTTCGACGTGGTCTACGGGTACCCATGGATGGGCGAAGAGCCGATGATGCTGGACTTGATGCGTTCACACGGCCGCGAAGACGCCCACTTCGTGCTTCACACGACGCGCGACGGCACGAAAATCTACCGGGGTGGCCGGATCGTGTAGCCAGCCGTTCGTGCGAACGGCCTGGAAGAGGGGCAGTATGCGGTCCTACGTGCCGAGATCAATCAAACGCTTCCTGCGCCTGCAGCAACGCAAGGCGCGCGATCGCTCAACGGGACTCGACAGGCGGTTCGCGACGTCGAAGAACGCCGAGGTCCCTCGCGACGTGGTTCTGGCGGAGATCCGCCAGCCGATCCGCTACAACCCGTTGTCCGCCAACAAAGTGGACAGCATTCGAATCGCGATCGGGCACATCGAAGCCATCACAATCCACCCGGGAGAGATCTTCTCGTTCTGGGAGGTCGTCGGGCGACCCACCGCACGGCGTGGCTTCAAGTCCGGAAGGACTATCGTCGGTGGCCGACTGGAGGAAGACATCGGCGGTGGGCTCTGCCAGGTATCCGGAATGATCTACCATCTGGCCCTTTCGACCGGCATGAAGATCATCGAGCGTTACAGCCACACCCTCGACCTGTACGACGAGGACACGCGATACACACCACTCGGGGCCGACGCCGGAGTCGTGTTCGGCTACAAGGATCTTCGCTTCGAGAATCCTCTGTCCGCGCCGGTCGGCCTGACCTTTTCCGTGGATCAGCGCGCGTTCGTCGGGCGACTGCAGTCGGACCGTTCCTTCCCGAGATACGACATCGTCTTCGAGCGTGAGGACCACGGCTCGCACCGTACGGTCCAGACGTATCGCACACGGTCCGACCACGCACGGGAGTACCTCGGGCTGTCTACGTACTCCCTTCCGGAGACTGAGTCCCTGGAGTGATCTCAGCGGAGTCCCGCTCTCGCGTCAGCGTCCCGTCCATCCGGGGCCGCGAACCACGCGCCCCGGCGTCGCTCCCGTGTGCTCCCCATCTTCGAGCACCTGGGTTCCGTTCACGAAGACGTGCACCATGCCGACCGAGTACTGGTGGGGATCCTCGTATGTGGCGCGATCCCCGATCTCGTCGGGATCGAAGACCACGACGTCAGCGAAATATCCTTCGGCAAGCAGCCCGCGGTCGCTGATCCCGAGATTCTCGGCCGGGAAAGAGGTCAGCTTGCGCACCGCCTCTTCCAGAGAGATCACCTGCTCTTCCCGCACGTACTTCCCGAGAAGACGAGCGAAGTTGCCGTAGGCTCTGGGGTGCGTGCTCGAGTTGGTGAACGGGGGTTCGGGAGCCATCGAGGTGGCATCCGAATCGAAAGCGACCCACGGGATGGCGATCTGTCGCTTGACGTTCTCCTCAGACATGAGGAAGTACACCACCTGAACCCGACTGCCGTCCTCGATTACGAGGTCCATGGCGGTCTCCTCCGGGCTCGTACCCCGCTCTGCCGCAACCTCGGCAAGCGTCCGCCCCGTATAGCCGCGCAGCTCCTCGTTCACGAATCCGACCAGGAGCGTTCCCTCCGCTCCCGCGCCGCTCATGAGATTCTCCCACTCGTTCGTGGGCTCGATCATTTCACGCACGACCTGCGCCCGGACCGACGGATCCCGTAAGCGTTCGGCCCACGCCTCATACCCGCCTTCCTGCACCCAGGGCGGCATGGCTGCGTCGAGGCCGGTAGAGCCGGCCGTATACGTGTACATGTCGGCGGTGATTCGCAGTCCTTCGGCCTGGGCCGCCTCCACCCGCTCGATCACGTCGTCGAGCTTGGACCAGTTTTCCTGACCACCCTGCTTGAGGTGGTAGATCTCGGCCGGCACCCCTGCCTCACGCGAGATCGTGATCAGCTCGTCGACCGCCTCCAGGAGTCCGTTGCCCTCGCTTCTCATGTGCGAGATGTACATCCCACCGTACTCGCCTGCGGCCGCGGAGAGGGCGATCAGTTCATCGGTATCGGCGTAGAATCCGGGGGCGTAGATGAGCGAAGAGCCGATCCCCATCGCCCCCTCTTCCATCGATTGACGCACGAGAGCGAGCATCCGCTCGAGTTCGTCCTCGGTCGGAGCCCGATCCGCGTACCCCAACTCGTGTACGCGCGGAGTCGCCGCTCCCAGGAAGGAGGCCACATTGGGGCTGACGCCCTTCTGTTCCAGAAACTCCAGGTACTCCCCGAACGAAGTCCAAGGCACCGTATTTCCACCCAGGTGCTGCGCAACGGCCTCCGGTGAGCCAACCAGATCCTCGAATTCGTCGAGCCACAGCTCCTTCATGGCGTCATTCAGAGGGCCGTCCGACGTCCCTTCACCGAATACTTCGAGCGTCACTCCCTGGCGGATCTCGCCCTGAGAGCGTCCATCCACGATCAACGACTGGTTCGACCAACTCAGCATATTGATGAAGCCCGGCGCGACCGCCAGCCCGTCCGCATCAATCGTCCGGTCCGCCGACGCGCTCCCGAGGTCACCGATAGCGGCGACGCGGTCGCCCGTGACGCCAACGTCCGTGACGACCGGCGTGCCACCGGCACCGTCGTAGACCGTACCGCCCGTGATGATCAGATCGTAGTGCTCACTCGAGCCACAGGAAGCGGCAGCGACAAGAAGCGCGATGCTAAGAAAACGACGGAGCATGGGGGGACCTCGCTGGGATGAGCCGACCGGTGAACCCGACCCGACTGGACGGACGGTCCGCGGGCGCAAGATGGGTGACAGCCGAAGGAGCCGCGAGGCTGACGGATCGTGTGACGGCGGACACCATGCTGGTGTTCGATGGACTGAACGAAGGATCGCAGGGCAAAGGCGCCACTTTCGGAAACGACGGCCTGCTCTATGTGTCCGGTCGACCAGCGCTTTCCGTGATCGACGTGGACGCGCAGACGATCGACACCATCGGCGCGTTCACCTACACAGGCTTTCCGACGCTCGTCGACGCCAGCCCGACCATCGGCTCGATGGCGACCCGTGTGAGTGACGGTACCGTCTTCGGGATCCTGAAGGACGGTGGCGGGGGCAACGGTCAGAATGCCACCTACCTCGTGACCATCAACCTCGCGACGGCGGAGCTCACCAACGTGGGGGTGACAGGTGAACTACTCGACGGATTGGCCTACATCCCGCGAGCGCTGGTGGAGGCGCGGGATGACTAGAACGGGGCACCGTCCGGCTCGTTCCTGACATAGCGCCCGACCATCACGGCACCCGGATATGATCCCCGAAGAAGAGCGAATTGAGAAAGAGGCGGTTCGTCCCCTTCCAGTACCCGCGGAAGTTCGGGTTGTCGATCAGGAGCACCACACTCCCCCGCCCCAGCTGATCCGCGATCACCGACGGCGATCCGGCCAGGCGTGCCTCGTTCTCGTCTGAGACGTAACCGCTCATATGGGGATCCTGCGTGAGCCGGGCGACCGTGATGTAGGGATTCTCGGGGAGCGGAAAGAAGTTGGAGTGGTCACGCCAGACGGGGAGTGAGCGGCGGGTGTAGCCAAAGCCGAGCGGGTGCGTGACGTCGAGATCTGCCTCCCATATCGACCCACCGATCGCCTGGGCTCCACCGAGGTCACCGGCCCGGTCGTAGTCGATGCGCTCTGTCGTCTCCGTCTCGACCTGTTCTCCGGGAGCTCGACCAACCACGGGCGCCCCCACGTTGGGAGCGAGGCCGTTCCGCACGGCCCATACGGCCGCGGCACGTACTGCCACGACGGTCCCACCACCTCGCACCCAATTCCGGAGTGCATCGAGTCGGGCCCCTTCGAGGAAGGAGAGATTCCCGCTCACCAACACCAGGACGTCATACCGCGACCAGTCGATGCGACCGACATCCGTCACGTCGACCTTGGTTACAGCCATACCCACCTGCTGGTCGAGCAGGTGCCACAGCTGCCCGGCCTCGTAGCCCGACACCCCTTCTCCCACCGGCATCAGCACCCGGGGAGCCCGGACCGGAAGGAAGCCGCGACTCCCGAGATCCTGGCCAGCCACCGAGTACGTGGAGGTAGCCGAAAGAATGGGGATCCCAACCTCGCGACTGACCTCGGCCACAGCGTCGTAGAGTTCATCCGGGGTAAGTGACTGTATCGTGACGGGCATGCTGATCGCGCCGCGACCGAGAGACCCGTCTCCAGAGGCTGTGGCGGCCGTAATGGGGCGTGTCGCCACCTCCGCTCGAACCCCTCGCGCCTGAAGCGCGTGCAGCGCCTGCGGGGCCCGGGCATCTCGCCAGTCGAGGAGGTACGCGATCGAGCTCCGCGAAACCGCCGGAATCATCCGTTGGGGCACAGCTGTCACGGCGGCGCCGAGCGGAAGGGCACCGTCCCGGATCTCTCCGTCGGGCATGCCGTACGCGAGGCTCACGGCCCATGTGGACGCGTCATAGAAGACCGAATCGGAAAAGGTCTCCGTCCGTTCGAAGACCGAACGGGCAAGGCGATACTGAGGCTGCGAGGCCGGCACGACCCAGGCAGAGCCGGGCTCGAACCGATGCTCACCCACACTCCGCCCTTCCGATGCCTCGTGGACCTCGATTCCGTGCCGTAGAAGGAGATCCAGGAAGTCCCGGTTCAGCGACACGTTCATCGGATCACCAAAGATCCAGCCGTCGACCGGATCTTCCTCGGCGTCCTCCAGCGCGCTGACGAAGAAGTCGTGCTGGTACGCCCGCAGCGTCTGGCGCTCCTCCACGGCGACCCGCACCGTCGCCAGGCCGGTCCTCACGTGATTCCGAATCGCGAACGGAAAGATCAGAATGCCGTGATGTCCGCTCTCCTGGATGTGCCCGCGCGAACTCGCCTGCTCGAACACCAGACCCAGCCCACCTAGAAAGTTGGGATAGGTGGAGCCGTAGCCCGGGTACGAGTTGTCGTAGACCTCCTTGGTGAAATACAGCGATCCGAGGGAGTCGAGCGCCGCGGCCCAGTCGTCCGCGAAGCGCATCGTGATGTCGGTATAGATGCTCTCGGGAAGGAGCGGGTTCCACGAGCCGACCGGCTCGGAGGGCTCGAAGAAATAGGTGCTCGACGCGCCCATTTCGTGGAAGTCGGTGACGACGTTCGGACGCCAGCTCTGATGCCAGTCGATGCGGGCGCGGCTCTCGGGATTCACGAGCGGCAGCCAGTCACGATTCAGGTCGAACCAGTAGTGGTTCGTCCGCCCGCCGGGCCAGACCTCGTTGTGCTCACGATCAAGCGGGTCGGCCACAAAGGGCTCGGCCCGGTTCAGGTTGGCCCACCACGTGTGTCGGTCCCGCCCATCGGGATTCATATGCGGCTCGACGAAGAAGACGCCCTCATCGAGGTACGACTCGACCTCCCCCGTTCCCGCGACCAGCCAGTAGGCCGTGAGCATCGCGGCTTCGGACGATGAGGTCTCGTTGCCGTGAACTCCGTACCCGAGGTGGACGATCACCGGAAGATCGGCCGCAGCCTCCACATCTCCGTCGACTCTCGATGCGGCGAGATGTCGAGTCTGAATCTCGTCCAGCCGCGCGTGGTTCTCCGGCGTGGTGACGGTCAGCACCGGCATGGGTCTGCGCTCGTACGTCTGTCCGATCTCCTGATAGGTGGCGCGGTCTGAAAGGCTCGCCAACTCTTTCATGTACGACACGATTTGATCGTGACGAGTGTGAAAGCTCCCGATCGGGTACCCGAGGAACTCCTCGGGTGACGGGATGCCCTGGAGAAAGGAGACGTTTCCGGGGAAGTAATAGTCGAGTCCGGCCGAGGTGGCCGCCCGCTGCGCATCGAGAAGCTCGGTCTGCTGACCGGCGGCAGTCGATCTCGAGAAAAAGGCCAGTGCGAGAACGAGGCTGAGGAGCCGGGCAAAGCGGAGCAGGTCGGGCATAGGTCAGGCGCTGCCGTGGGTTGGACATCGGGGCCGTGCGGAATCGATCACACGCTCGAAGGTGGCGAGATTCTCGCCCCGTGCCAGCCCCTGCGCTGAGCTCAGCTCGATCAGTGAGAGGCGTCCTACCGCAGCCAATCCTCCAGCTCCGTCGATGCGTCGGTGTCGCGATCCCGATACTTCACGATCACGGGCGTGTAGAGTGACAGCCCGCTCGAGCTTCCCCATGACGACGTCACGGCTCGGGCGCCCGGAACGACGACCGCGTTGGCCGGAATCTCCAGCGGAGTCTCCCCGGTCGCACGGATCACCCGCTCGTTCACGAGGTCGAAGACCGGCGTACCACGGGTAAGAACGACGCCCGCGGCGAGAACGGCCCCCTTACGCACGAGCGTACCCTCGTAGACCCCGACATTCCCGCCGACGAGCACCTCGTCTTCGATGACCACCGGAACCGCGTTGATGGGCTCCAACACCCCTCCGATCTGCGCAGCCGCACTCAAGTGCACGCGGGCCCCGATCTGGGCACACGAACCGACGAGCGCGTGGGAGTCGATCATGGTGCCGGCACCGACGTACGCCCCGACGTTTACGTACATCGGCGGCATGCAGACGACCCCCGGAGCCACGTATGCCCCCCGGCGAATCGCGGACCCACCCGGCACGATGCGCACGCCCTCGGAAGGACGGAACTCGCGAATCGGCAGGTTGTGCTTGTCCAGGAACGCCGACGTCTCCCGACCGGTCACGTCTGCGCCTCCCGGGCCGGCGACGCCGACGATCTCGCCAGCTCGAAAGGCCAGAAGGATGCCCATCTTCACCCACGGCACCGCCGCCCAATGGCCATCCACGTCGCACTCCGACGCTCGGATCACTCCGGCCTCCAGACCCTCGAGCAACGACTGGACTACGCTCGCCGTCTCGGACGGCAGTTCCTCACCGGCCGGCAGCGAAGAGAGGCGCTCGACCGCGTCCTGGAGTGTCGGATCCGGCGCGTTCACGATACCGCCTCGGCCGCGTCCACCGCCGCGATGACTCCCGAATGGTGGCTCGCGGCGAGGGAGACCAGAGGGAGGCGAAGCTGGTTCTGAATGCGACCCGAGTGGGCCAGGGCAAACTTCACGGGCATGGGGTTCGTCTCCACGAAGGCCTGCTTCATGAGGGGTAGTAATTCGTAGTGAAGGCTTCGAGCATACGAGTAGTCACCCGCATGGCACGCATCAACCAGCCGTGCGATGGCTGCGGGGACGATGTTGCTGACAACGGAGATCACTCCATCCGCGCCGAGAGCCATGAGAGGAAGAGTGTGTGAGTCGTCTCCCGACAGGACGGAGAATCCCACCGGACGATTTCGAAGGATTTCCGCTACCTGGTCGGGATCTCCAGACGCCTCTTTCACCGCCATCACATTCGAGTGCTCCGCGAGCTCCAACGTAGTCTCGGCGGCCATGTTACTCGCGGTGCGACCGGGCACGTTGTACAGGACGAGGGGCACCGGGGCGCTGTCGGCGACGGTCGTAAAGTGAGCGACGATTCCACGCTGAGGCGGACGGTTGTACCCCGGTGAGACATGCAGTACATGGGTCGCGCCCGCGGCTGCCACGAGGCCCGTGAACTCGACGGCTTCACGAGTATCGTTCCCCCCGGCGCCGGCCACGACGGGCATTCGGCCATCGACCTGTTCCACGACGATCGACACGACCCGGAGGTGCTCTTCACGCGAGAGGGTGGCAGCCTCCCCCGTCGAGCCACAGGGAACGAGGAAGTGAACGCCTTGCTCGATCTGCCAATCGACCAACGCCCGAAGCGCCGCTTCGTCCAGCTGTCCCAGTGCGTCGAAGGGCGTGACCAGGGCGGTCCCGCATCCTC
>JBDGVS010000058.1:0-10067 GCA_039585535.1 Gemmatimonadota bacterium
TCATCGTGGTGACAGGAGAGGCCGACGAGATCCTCGAGACCCAGCTGATGGAGGAGGGCGCGGACGACTACATCCGTAAGCCCATCGATCCGCGCCTCTTCCTGGCGCGCGTCGAGTCGACCGTGCGGCGTCTCGGCGCCCGAGTCGCCCGAATCGAGTCCGAGCTGGAAACCGGTTGATTTTCCTCATCTGTTCGGTGAAGGTTCTGCCTTGCCGCTGACGTAATTCGCGCCTGAGTTGCGGTTGGTGTCCGATTCCCTCCTCGATCCGGTGCAGCCCAGGACCTTGGCCCACCTCATCACCTCCTCCATCGTTGGCTGGTTCGCGAGCCTAGGCCGCGCCTACCGCCTCACCCTGGAACACGCCGGGGCGCTGGGGATTCTGGTCTGGGACTCCATCGTCGCTGTGGTGACGCTCAAAGTGCGGATGCGCGACGTGCTCACGCAGATGCACATCATGGGCATTCAGAGCTTGCCCATCGTGTTCGTGACTGCATCGTTGGCGGGTATCGTCACCAGTCAGCAGGGGGGGTATCAGTTGATCTCCTCCTCCCCTCGCTACGTCCTGGGGACGCTGGTCGTGCAGAGCGTGGTGCTCGAACTGGGCCCTCTTCTGACCGCGGTTGTACTGGTCGGCCGCATCGGGGCGCGGATCACGGCGGAACTCGGCACCATGGTCGTCTCAGAGCAGATCGACGCCTTCAAGTCCCTGGGCCGGGATCCTGTCGCAATTCTCGCGGCACCCCGGATCATCGCAGGCATCATTACGATGCCACTGCTGGTCGGATTCGCCGACGTCATCGGGATTTACGCCGGCATGATCATGGCCAGCCTCGACGGGGGCCTGGGTAAAGAGACGTTCTTCTACGGGGCACGTCTCTTCTGGCACAGCTGGGATCTGTTCTACGGCTTCTCGAAGGCGCTCGTGTTCGGCATCGTGATTCCGGTGATCTCGGTACACATGGGGCTCCGCACGAAGGGTGGCGCGGAGGGCGTCGGGCTTCAGACGACGCAGGCGGTGATGTTCATGATTCTTACGATCCTGATCATCGACGCGCTCTTTCCGCCTCTTCTGCTGCAATAGGAGTGGCCTCGTGATCCGATACCGACGAATCTTCAAAGCCTTCGACATTCCGGTCTTGTCGGGTGTGGACATGGAGGTCGAGACGGGTGAGATGTTCGCGCTCTTCGGGCCTTCCGGGACGGGGAAGAGCGTACTGCTGAAGACGACCCTCGGACTGATCGTCCCGGACCGCGGTGATGTCGAGGTAGATGGCGTGTCGCTCTATCACGGCCCGTCCGATGCGCTCGAGCAGATTCGGCGGAAGGTCGGCTATGTGTTTCAGCATGCGGCGTTGTTCGATTCGCTGAACGTGTTCGAGAACGTCTCGATGGGATTGCCGGAGGACGAACTGGCACGCCTGTCACGCATGGAAACGGCGCGTAAGGTGTGGGACGCTCTCGAGATCGTGAACCTGGAACCTCGTGAGATTCTCACGAAGCTCCCGTCGGAGCTTTCCGGAGGGATGAAGAAGAGGGTCGGCATCGCGAGAGCGATCGTTGGGCGTCCGGAGATTCTGCTCTGGGATGAGCCGACGACCGGGCTCGATCCGATCAACACCGCTGCGGTCGAACGGTTGATCAAGCGGCTCTCGGGTGAGCTCGAGGTGACCTCACTTCTCGTCACGCATGATGTCGAGGGTGGCCTGCTCATCTGCGATCGCGTGGCGATGCTGCACAGCGGGACGCTGAGATTCTCCGGCACCCCGCAGGAATTCAGAGACAGCCCGGACCCGGTGGTCCAGGCATTCGTGGATCGGGCGGCGGCAACAGCCGCCCTGGACATGGCATCGGTCTGACATGAGCGAAGAAAGCAACGACGGTCGTCAGGGCGCGTCGGACGAGGAGATCCTCGCCGCTGCGCCCCGGAGTTCCGGTGGGAAAGAGGCCCAGGTGGGCCTGTTCGTCCTGCTTGGACTCATCTCCTTCATCATCGTCCTCTTCTGGATGACCGATCCCGCGACGTTCCGGGGCCGCTACATGCTGGTGACTGAGGTCGACAACGCGGGCGGCGTCCGGGGCGGAGATCCGATCCAGATGCAGGGCGTCAACATCGGTCGCGTGCACGGCTTCGAGATGATCGACAACAATCGGGTCTACATCACCATGGAGATCGAGGGTGTGTGGGAGATCCCGATGGGCTCTCGAACGATCATGGGCGAGGCGGGCCTGTTTGGAGGGCGTGTCCTCGAAATCATTCGTGGTGACCTGCCCGGGGTGTACGCTGACTTCGATACCATTGCCGGCGAAGGGGCCGCGGGTGGGGGACTACTCTCTTCTGTAGATGTCCTGAGCGCACGAGCAGAGTCGGTTCTCTCGTCGATCGACGATATCCTGAGCGACGAGACCGTCGGCTCCGTGCAGGGGTCTGCCGTTGAACTCCATGCGCTGTTGTCCGAGTTGTCCGCGGTCGCAACCGAGCAGAGAGGGTCGCTCGCCGATCTCACAGCGACCCTTACGCGAGCCGCAGAAGGAGTCGAGGCTGCCTCCGCGGCAGGACCGGACATGGCTAGCGCCGTGGCACGAGCCGACTCGGCTATGGCCGTGCTGGCACAAACCGGGGAGAGCCTCGACGCAGCCGTAGCGTCGCTCGGCACGATCCTGGGTCGGATGGAGCGAGGGGAGGGCACTCTCGGACGTCTCTCGACAGACGAGACTCTCTACGTGAGCCTGAACTCTGCCGCGCAGTCCCTGAACGACTTGCTCGCCGACCTGCAGGCCAACCCCAACAAGTACATCAACATCTCGATTTTCTAACGGGGGGACGGCCGCGGCGGCGTTTTCCTTTGTGGGTGAGGGCGTGCGCGCGAGGGTCCCTTCGGGGCGCTGGCGCTCCGCGGACATGCCGGGTCGGCATGACCACTCTAATGGCGTCCGCTTCGCGAGGCGCCCTCCGGGACCCTCGCGCACACGCCCCGGCCGTGGTGGCGCCGCGGCCGAGTCCCGTTAGTCGAGATTCAGGCATGGCACCAGCCCAGCACCGCTAGACCGTGCAGCATGCCCCGCCGAGCGGGCAGGCCGCGCAGGGCCGCGGGGGTGTGACGTGGAGCGCGCCTCGCGACGCGGGCACCCCCCAGGTACAACGACCAACGCGCCGGGCCCGCAAGGAGCGCCAGCGCGTCGGAACGTCACACCCCCGCGGCCCTGTGCGACCGCAAAAGCCTACTTACCAGCCCGGCGCCAGGTTGAAGCCCCAGTGCCAGCCCTTATCGGGGCGCTGCCACGGATACGCGTAGTACGCTTCGAGGATCATGAAGCCGAGGATGTTCATCCTCGCCGACAGGCCGGTTGAGAAAACCGGGACCCGGTCGGTCGAATTCCGGCTCCACTCCAGAATGGGCTCATCGTTCGGGCTGTACGGGTTGTCCCAGGCGAGCCCGGCATCGGCGAAGGCCACGAGCTCGGTCGGAATGAAGGGGAAGTTGATGATGCCGTACTGTTCGACGCCAATGAACGGGATGCGCATCTCAAAGCTTCCGACCGCCAGTCGGTTTCCGTACAAGCGATTCAACGTCGGGCAGCTGTTCGCCAGCGTCGCCGCCTGGGCACATTCGAAGGCGTCGAAGCTTTCGAAGGCGTAGCCTCGAATGAACGTCTCGAAGCCGAGGAAGAGCGGGTTGAGAAGTCCGAAGCCGTCCTCGACCAATTCTCCCTGGCCGAGGCCATACCGGCCGTAGTGCATCGCGCGCACGCCGACCGTGAGGTTCTTGTGGGGAGCGTAGTATCTGCGGAAATCTCCGATGACCGTGGTGAAGTCGACAGTACCAGTCGTCTGCTCCAGCTCGAGCCGGTAGCGCGAGCCACGGATCGGTGACACGAAGCCAAAGAAGGAGTTGTCGCCTACGAGTGCGACCGAGCTCTGGACCAGATTGAGCGGATCGGGTGAGGGGAGATTCTCCCGCTCGAATCCGATCGTCTGCCCGAACGCATTCGTGTAGTACTTGTCGAGCTCGAGGTCGTAGCTGTAGCGCGTCAATCCCAGTCCGAACTCCAGACGCTCGGTCGTGGAGAACGGATACTGGACCTGACCCGTCGCGGTCGTGATGTAGACACGCGTGCGGCGCAGTCCTACGTAATCCCCCACCTCGTCCTGGCCGAAGTTGTACCCCCCGAACTGGTAGGGTATTCGCCCACCGCTCACCATCCAGTTCCAGCGCTTCGTCTGGTCGGCGTAGAAGAGCTGTCCGCCGATGTCCTTGAACGTGCCCTGCGCCTGCAGCGCTACCCCGATGATCTTGTCGCCGAGCATGTCCGAGAAGTACGCCGAGGTGGAACCACCGATGTAGTTCCCGTAGCTGTCAGCCCCGACGCCGATCGTCGGCTGTCCGACGTAGTCCAGCGAGAAGTCGGTCCCGTAGTTCTGGGCGTCTTCGTCGACGAAGGTGCCGCTGGGGACGAGTCCTGTGGCGGGATCGGACAGGTACGTCGCCACACGGCTGAAGCGTTCCGGGTTGGCCGGGACCAGCCTGCGTCCGGGTTGCATGTCGGCGTTGTCCACCACCGCGACACGAGGCGCCGGCGCGTTGATCGTGTTCGTGTAGATGTGGAACTCACGAGCATCGAATACGGTGAACGCGAGTGTGCCATCCTGGGCGAGCGACATGGCCGGGGACAGGTAGGTGTGTCCGCTCACCCCGGTCGCGGCGTTCGTATGGCGCAGGACATCACCCGTTCGAAGATCGAGCTGGTAGATGTCGCTCACACCATCCTGATCGGACAGGAATACGATGCTCTGCCCGTCGGCCGCGTAGACCGGGTTGATGTGCTTGACGTTCCCGAACACGGGAAGCACCCGGATGTCACGGGTCGCCACATCGATCGTCGTCAGCTGGAACTTGCTGTAGACGAGAGTCTCGAAGTTCGTCTCCGGGCCACGGTCAGAGGCGAACGCCAGCATCCGTCCGTCTGGCGACCAATTCGGCTGCAGGTCCGCGAACTTGTCGTCCGTGAGCTGGACGATTTCTTCCGTCTCCAGATCATACGTGTAGAGGTCGGAGATTCCGCCGACCGAGCCGGAGAATGCGATCAGGCGGCCGTCGGGTGACCAGGTAGGGTTCGCGATCGCCCCGATCCCCTCGAGTTCGATCCGCTCCTGCACCATGCCGTTGTCGGCCTTCACGATCACAATGCGGTTGTCGCCACCGGCCACGACCACGTAGGCGAAGAGCTCACCATCAGGTGACCAGGTGCCGGAAGAGTCGATGTATCGAAGAGCGTCGATGTGCGGATCGGAGTTCGCACTCGACAGCTTGCGGATGATCTTCCCCGTGGCCGTCTCGGCCATATAAAGGTCGACGGAGAACATGTCCTTCTCCGACAGGAAGGCGATGTACTTCCCATCGGGACTCAGCGCCGGCGAGATGTTCACGGCGCCGGAGCCGGTGCAGGGGCAGAGAATCGCCTGTCCCATGTCGGCGGGTACGTCCCGTCCTTCGACGAACGGCAGGTATTCTTCTGCGATCGCTTCTTTCCATCGTGCCGACAGGGTGTCCGTCGGCATTGCGAGGACCTGCTGGATGGCTCCCTCGAAGCCGACCCTCAGCGACCGGCGGTAGATCTGGACGATCGCGTCGTCACCGTACGTGCCGCCGATGTATGCCCAGAGCGCCTGTCCGAAGCGATAGGGGAAGTAACGGGCGTCACGCGTCAGCTGCCTGATCGTCGGCAGATCGTCCCGCAGAATGGCGTCCCGCATCCACATGGCCGTGAGAGGATCATCCCGACCCACGGACAGATACTCGGCCATGCCCTCGACCAGCCAGAGAGGAAGGGCTCCGAGCCCCTGGAGGCCTCCGCCCCGTCGCGACTGGGCAATGTTGTACTGGAAGGCGTGGACCAACTCGTGCCCCAGCACGTGATCCGTGTCCCAATACGAACCCGTCATGGGCATGATGACCCGGTTCTTCAGGGACTCCGTGACACCTCCGGTGCCCTCGCCGATGAAGCCTTGCAGCGTATTGGTCTGCTGAAAGTCCGGATGATCCGCGTAGAGGATGACCGGCTTGGCCGCCTCGAATTCGTGCTGGAAGGTCCGCGCGAGCCGCTCGTACCAGCGCTCCCCCATCCGCGTCGCGTCGAGCACCGCCTCTCGTTCAACCGGATAGTAGTACCAGTCGAAGTGGTCACTCGGGAGAATGTGGAAGTCGAAGTCGTCGAACTGGACTTTGTTGCGCCCGAAGTACTGTGCCTCGGCGCCCGCGGGCAGCGCTGCAAGGCACGACAGGGCGACGAGCAGCCCGAGTGCTCCGCTTGCGGCGTTCCCCCTTCGCTGGGACTTCTTCATCACGACCTCATCTATGGTTTGCCGCCACCCGATCCGTACCTTCTGACGAGAATCGGGCCCGGACTTGCACACTACGCTTCGTGAAGCTGTTTTGCGATGTCTCGTCTATCTGCCCGACAGATGGACGCCCTGATGGCTTCGTTCGTTACCTCAGTCTCCGCCACATTGGAAACCCCGATACCGCCCGGACGGTTTCCCTCCGAGAGCGCATCTACTCCCTTATACTTCTCGCCACGCCCGTGGTGCCCTCTTCGTCCTTGAGATCTACGTCATGTCCAGCCGACTCCTTTCTGTTTTCACTGTTGCCATGGCTCTGGCCGCGTGCACGCCGACCGATGACCCGGCGTTTGTGGTCTCAACTGAAGGGATCGAGTCGCCAGCCGGAGCGCAGAGTGGTGAACCGTTCCTTTCGATCGACGGCGATGGCGTCCTGATGAGTTGGCTCGAGCAGTCTGGCGAAGGGCACGACCTCCGCTTCGCCCGCTACGACGGCATCACTTGGAACGAAGCCCGCACGATCGCCCATCGCTCGGACTTCTTCGTGAACTGGGCCGACTTCCCTTCCGTTCGCTCTGGACCCCAGGGAATCCTATGGGCTCATTGGCTCCAGCGGGGAGAAGCCGGAGGGTACGACTACGCGGTTCGTGTGACGCACTCCGATGACCGTGGCGCGTGGTGGTCCGAGCCCTGGACGCTCCACGAAGACGACTCGCCGACCGAACACGGATTCGTCTCGGCGTTCGCCGATGGTGACGACCTGGGCTTCGTCTGGTTGGACGGACGGAAGAACGACCCTGCGCGCCTCGCGTCTGCGGGCGAGCACGCAGGTGAGATGACTCTACGCTCTCGCACGGTGACCGCAGCAGGGACTCCGGGTCAGGAAGTGCTGCTCGATGGCCGTGTGTGCGACTGCTGCCAGACGGCCTCCGCCGTGACCGATGTCGGAGCCGTCGTCGTCTATCGCAACCGGTCGGACGCTGAGATTCGCGACATCTACGTGACGCGCAACGTCGACGGTACGTGGGTCGACGGGGTGCCCGTCCACGACGACGGGTGGGAGATTGCGGGTTGTCCTGTGAACGGACCTGCGATCGCGGCTTCGGGACAACGCGTGGCCGTCGCATGGTTCACGGCACCGGGCAACGTCGCCCGGGCGAACCTCGCCTTTTCGGACGACGCCGGCGCGACGTTCGGGGAGCCGATCGTCGTCGATGATGGAAATCCGGCAGGGCGGGTCGATGTGATGATGCTCCCCGACGGCTCTGCGGTGGTCACGTGGGTAGAGAGGACCGGAGGAGATGCCGCCGAGGTCCGTATGCGGGTTGTAGATGCAGAAGGTGGTGCAGGGGAGAGTCGATCACTGACGGCGACGACGTCGACTCGCCCCAGCGGCTTCCCGCGCATCGCGTCACTGGGAAGTGGCACCTTTGTAATGGCATGGACCGATGTGTCGGGTGAAGAGCCGCGCGTTCGAGTGGAGCGGGTGGAGATGACCCGATGAGTGTGCAGGCCGAATCGAGCGATCCGATGAATGAGGCGTCGAGTATGAGGACAGGGTGGAGGCGACGAAGTGCGTGTGGCGTAGCCGGACTCGCGATCGCATGGATGGCCGCTGCGTGTGCGCCGATGGACAACGCGGGGCCGCCTCGGCTTGGCGAGCCTGCGCGCGAATATGCTGCGACGAATCTGGCCGGTGAAGAAGTCACGCTTTCCGACATGCGCGGCCAGGTCGTCCTGCTCAACCTCTGGGCGACCTGGTGCACACCGTGTCGAATGGAGACCCCCTACCTGCAGTCCGTCTACGACGAGTACGCGGAGCAGGGCTTCGAGATCGTAGGCATCTCGATGGATACGGGTGATGCGGCAGAAGACGTCGAGATGTTCGTCGAGGAGTACGCCGTGACCTACACGATTCTCCACGACCCCGAGATGCGGGGGATGGAGCTCTATCAGGTGCTGGGACTCCCGGCGACGTTCCTGATCGACCGCGAGGGTGTTCTGCGGTGGATGCGGTACGGTCCGATCCCCGAAGACGATCCCGACTTTCTTCAGGCTCTGGAGGATGTGATTTCGTGATCGACCCGTCGACGATCGAGACGCCGATCGGGGTGGTCGACGTGGCTCGAGCCCGGAACAATGCAGGCCGGGTCGTAGCTTATGCGAAAGAGCACGGACTCGCGTGGCGCCCGCACATAAAGACGCACAAGTCGCAGGCGGTAGCGCGACTGCAGCTGGCAGCCGGAGCCCAGGGCCTTACCGTTGCCACGCTACATGAGGCAGAGGTGATGTCCAAGGTGACGGACGACATCCTTCTGGCCTACCCCCCGGTCGGTGAAGCGAAGCTCGCCCGCCTGGTGAGTCTGCCGTCTACGCTTGACCTCAAGGTCGCGCTCGACTCGGCCGAAGTGTTGGCGCCTCTGGCCGCTGCTGCAGCGAAGGCCGGCCGCACCGTGGGTATTCTCGTCGAGCAGGATGTCGGAATGGGGCGAGTCGGACTCCAGGCGGCCGACCAGGTCGTCGCGCTCGCGCGTCTGGCAGCAGAGTCAGAGGGCACTGCCTTCCGCGGAGTCCTCTTCTACCCCGGTCATATCCGGATGGAAGAGGCCGAACAGACGGACGGGATTGCTACGGTGGCTGGACGAGTCGGCGCGACGCTCCAGGCACTCGAAGATGCCGGACTGACCCCCGAGATCGTATCGGGTGGCTCTACTCCCACGCTCTGGCGCAGTCACGAGATGCCCGGGCTTACGGAGATTCGATCCGGTTCGTGCATCTATTATGACCGCGAGGGACTGGACGTAGGCGTGGCCGATCGAGACGACCTCGCCTACACCGTGATGGCCACCGTCGTAAGCACGGCCGTCCCCGGACATGCCGTGGTCGACGCTGGCTCAAAAGCACTCGCCAAGGAATCACGCGGAGGGGGAGGCGGCTTCGGCGTGCTCCTCGAGCGGCCCAACGTGATTGTCATCGGTCTCTCCGAGGAGCACGGCGTTCTCGATCTGGGCAATACAAGCTGGCAGCCCTGCATCGGTGACCGGGTCCGTATCGTGCCCAACCACGTGTGCGTTTCCGTGAATCTCCAGGACAGACTTCTCGCCGTCGATGGGGATGCGTATTCGCTGTTGTCGCTCGAAGGGCGCGGCCGCGGATGTGCTCCGGCCTGACCGAGTCCCATCGATCCATCACCACATCACTCCAAGGAAGACTCATGAGCAAGCTCACCCTCGTGCATACCGATAATGCTCCTGCCGCGATTGGCCCCTATTCGCAGGCCGTCGTGACGGATGGATGGGTATTCTGTTCGGGCCAGATTCCTCTCGATCCGAATACGGGAGAAATGCTCACCGGGAGCGTGACGGAGCAGACTGAGTTGGTCCTTTCGAATCTCCGCTCCGTGCTCGAGGCGGCGGGTTCTTCGTTCGACCTCGTCGTGAAGACGACGGTGTTCCTCTCGGACATGAACACGTTCGCCGAAATGAACGAAGTGTACGCAGTACAGGCCGCTGCGTTGCCGAAGTTCTGCGATGTGGAGATCGAATGCGTCGCGAGGGTCGGCTGATCGGTCAGGAACCCCTGTCTCAGGGGCAGAAGGAGTCCCGGAAACCGCTGTTGCGCCGCCTCTGGAGGCCCGGTATCTTGGGCCCACAACCCGGAGAACGCCGTTGAGTCAGTATGCAAAAAGCCCGGGATCGACCCACCCTGTCGAGGTCTCCGTGAAGAAC
>JBDGVS010000059.1:0-13175 GCA_039585535.1 Gemmatimonadota bacterium
CGGATCGAGCCGACAGTCGTCGAGCGACTCAATGGAAGGCCTTCGTGCATGTGATTCTCCTGTGGGCTGCAGTGATCAGCGCGGACGACGCGACTCATATCCCGGGAGTTCGAGCGAATACTGCGCCGGATTGAACTCCTTTCGCTGTCTCCTTCGTTTCAGATACCACTCGAGCGTGGTCAGATCCTCGATCCCCCGCCCCTTCGCTTCATCCAGAAGCCGGAGGAGAACGCGGGCGGTCGCGAGCGCGTCTCCATACGCTCGATGACGCGCGTGGATGGTCACGCCGAAGTGTCTCGTGACCTCGTCGAGGTTCCTGCGTCGAAGCGCCGGAACCAGCCGGCGGCTCATACGCACGGTGCACAGGCGCGGGACGTCGGGCACGTCTCCGGCGGCCCGGAGAAGCTCGGCCGAGACGAAGCCCCAGTCGAACGCCGCATTATGAGCTACGAAGACCCGCCCTCGAAGCCGCCCTTCGATCTCCTCGGCGACGTGTTCGAAGTGTGGGGCTGTCGCCGTCATTTCGTTCGTAATTCCGGTCAACGCCGTAATCATCGGCGGAATCCGGCGACCGGGATTCACAAGCGTCTCGTACTCGTCGACGATCTCGCCGCCGAGTACCTCCACGATCGAGATATCCGTGATGCCATGCCCCTTCCACGAAGCGCCACCCGTGGTCTCCACATCGACGACCGCGAAGCGCACGCTGTCGAGCGGGGCACCGAGGGGGATCACGTCGGGATCGATCGTCCAGATCCCCGAACCATCGACCTGGAAGCGGGGATCGGCACCCAGGAGCTGGAAGACCGCCGCGGAGGCGGCCCCGGGATGTCCGCTGAGGCCGAGCACTGTGTTGGCCAGGTCCAGCGTGTGGAGCGGCCCCTCGGTGAGGAGATCGGCGGCCGACCGGACGAGAGACGCGTCGCCTCCCGAGGTCACGCGCTGCGCTCGTTCTGGGACAGCGCGAAGGAGAGTGCCTCGAGCTCCATGACGAGGTTCACATCTTCCACAGGCACCCGCGGCGGCACATTGAGGCGGATCGGAGCAAAATTCAAAATACCTTTCACCCCGGCCTCGACTGCCCGACCCGCCATCTCCTGAGCCGCCTCGGCGGGTACCGCCAGAATGATGAGTTCGATGTCCAGCTCACGGACGGCGTCCTCGAAGTCCGACGGATCCCGAACCACGAGCTTGCCGCGCTCCAGCCCGACCTTTTTCGGATCGGCATCGAAGATCGCGACGCACTCGTACCCACGAGCTCTGAAGGCCGGATATTCGAAGAGGGCAAGGCCGATGCGACCGGCTCCTACGAGGGCCACGCGCCACGTACGATCGAGGCCGAGAATTCGGCGGAGTCGCGTGCGCAACTCGTCGACCTGATAGCCGAGTCCGCGCTTTCCGAACGAGCCGAAGTGCGAAAGGTCCTTCCGCACCTGCGCGGCCGTGGTCTGGCCACGTGCTGCCAGCTCTTCGCTCGACACGGTTCCCCCCGGTTCTTCGAAACCCTCCAAAGACCGAAGATAATGCGAAAGTCGACGAATGGTGCTGGCGGGGATCTTCTTGGTCAAGGACACGCCCAAACGTCAATGATTATGCGGGTTTCACACTTGTGAAAAGATTCACGAATCTAGACTCCGGCAGCCCCTACGGCAACGAGTCTGCGAGATACACGAAGTCTTCGGGGGACAGCCTCTCGGGACGGATCGTGGGCTCGAATCCCACCTCCTCCAGGAGCACAGCTACGGCCTCCTCCCCGAGCGAGAGGTCTGGATGATCACGCAGAATCTTCTGGAGCTGCTTCCTTCGCCACTGAAAGCAGGCACGGACCAGCATCCGGAGCCGCGGTCCCGCGACCTCCACATCGGCTTTCGGCGTGATGCGCACAATCGCTGAATCGACACCCGGGACCGGTCGAAATGCGCCTCGACCCACCTTGAACAGCTTGCGCACGTCCGCAACGGCTCGAACGCCGACGGAAAGTGCTCCGTAGCTCTTCGTTCCCACGCGGGCAACGAGCCGGTCGGCCACTTCCTCCTGGACCATGAGCACGATCTCGCGGGGCCTCGGCGGCTCGAGAAGCCGGAAGATGATCGGGGACGTGATGTTGTAGGGGATGTTGCCGATGACGCGCGCGCCGCCAGGATCGTGAAGGTGGTCCACGCGGGAAACCGCGAGGACGTCGCCGTGCACGATCTCGACATCCGCCCGCTTCCCGTAACGCTCCTCGAGCGCCGCAGCGAGGTCGTCATCCAGCTCCACCAGGACCAGGCGACCGACTCGATCAACGAGGTGACGAGTCAGTGCACCACGTCCGGGTCCGATCTCGAGCACTTCGTCATCGGGACCCGCATCCAGGGCTTCCACAATCTTGTGCTGGAGATTCGCATCGACCAGAAAGTTCTGGCCCAGCGACTTTTTCGCGCGCCCGTAAACGGGGGCGTTCACCTTCGGACGACGAGCGCCGTGCGGTCATCCGCGAGCGCGGAGCGGTGGGCGTCGGAGGAAAGCGAGAAGAGCGCTGAGATGATGTCGGGGGCCGGCCGGAAGCGGTTGGACACCGCCGCATCGAGGACCTGACTCTCGCCGTTCTTCAGACCGCGCGTCGGCAGGGTGTCCGACAGTCCGTCCGTGAAGAGCAACATCAGATCCTTACCCTCGTGCCAGGCCACAGCCTCTTCGCTATACGAATCGGGCCCCGCGAAGCCAACCGGTGGATCGGTCGCAGGCAGCCTCTCGGCCTCACCGTCTTCACGAATCACGAAGGCATGGGGATGCCCTCCGTTGGAATACGTCAACACGCCCGCTGCCGGATCAATGACGCCGTAGAACACACTGAGAAACATCTCGGTGGTGGCGAGCTCTTCCGCGAGCGCGTCGTCGAGCTTCCGTAACACCGCGGCCGGGGATTCAGCCTCTCGAGCATAGATGCCCGCGGCGCTCATCGTGAGCGTCATGATCAACGCCGAGGGGAAGCCATGGAGGGACACGTCGCCGAGCATGACCCCGACCCGGCCACCGGGCAGTTCGAAGAGCTGATAGAAATCTCCGCCCACGAGTTCCGTGGGCTCGACTCGTCCAGCGGCGTCTGCCGCCTCGAATCGTTCCGCGTTGGGCAGGAGCTTCATCTGCAAGTCGTGCGCAAGCTCCATCTCCCGCGCCATGCGCTCCTTGGAAAGGCTTTCCTGCACGAGGCGGTGATTCTCGATCGCAGCACCGATCTGCGATGCGATCGCGGCCAGAAGCTTCTGGTTCGCGGCGGAAAACTTCCCGCCGTCGAGCCGACCGATGAGGTTGATCACCCCGACGGTTCGAGAACCTCCTGTGCCCGGCGAATAGCGAATGGGTACCGACAGGAAGGAGTCCCCAGCGGCCCCCTCCGCCCGCTCCGCCGAACTGGGCTCCCGAGAGGCGATGATGGCACGCCCTTCTCGAAAGACCATCGAGGTGATGGTGTCAGGATCATGGGGCGAAAGTGGACCCGCACGCCCATCGTCACCGACTTCGGCCGCCAGATGCAGTTCGTCGTCCTCGAGCTCGTGCACCCACAGAGAGCCCCGTTTGGCCCCCATGACGTCCCGTACTTCGGCGAGGATCGTCGACGCCCCGCTATCCATATCGAGCGTGGAGCCGAGTGTCTCACTGATCGAATAGAGGAGGTTGATCTCCTCGAAGCGCTCCGACAGTTCGTAGGTGAAGAACTGAATCTCACGCGTTGCCTCAAAGCCCTGCGCGAGCGCCGGGGTCAGGGCGGCAGAGACCGCGTCCACGGGTGCCCGCTCGGCATGCAGCACCTGGAGCTGCAGCTCAGGGCCCAGATGGGGCAAGACCGCGCTCGTACTCGGCTCGCCATGATCAGCGTGGGAATCGCCGTCCGTCTGATACAGAACTTCGTCGGCCGCGCCGGGCTCACCCGCCGGGACGATCAGGCGGAGCGAGGCGCCAAACGCTTCCTCGAAGTCCTCGAGGGTCTCCAGAACCGGCTCCGGCAACGCCCCGAGGACGAGCCGGTCGGCGGAGCTCACGCCTCGGCGCCGCCCTCGAAGGCGCGGCCTGAGTCGAGCCGAAGCACCAGGGTGACCTCGTTCCCACGGTCGTTGTACCAGACCTCATCGAGCAGCTGGCGCATGAGAAACAAGCCACGCCCGCACGGACGGGTCAGATTCTCCGGCCGAGTCGGGTCCGGAACCGAGGACGGGTCGAAGCCCGAGCCATGATCCTTCACCGTAGCCTTCAGCTGACCGTCAGCCATGGAGATCTCGACGACGACATTCTTCGACGGGTCATCCGCGTTGCCATAGAGCATCGCGTTCGAGAGTGCCTCCGTGAGACCAATCCGAAAATTCAGGTTCAGACGACGTGCCTGCACCTCACACGAGGAGCAACGGCTCATCACGAAGTCGACCGCACGGTCGATCGACTGGATGTCCGTGGGAAGTTCGAGAACGAGGTCTCTGTCCACGTCGCCGGTCACAGCCCGAAAGAGCCTCAAAAGCCGTCGAGAGCCTGCGCTTTGTCGTCCGTAATGCGGAACAGCGTGTCGAGCTTCGTCAGCTCGAAGAGCGTCCGCAGATCTTCGTTGAGGCTCGAGAGTCGAAGCTCTCCGCCCTGCTCGCGGATCTTCTTCGACAGGCTCACGAGCACACCGAGACCCGACGAGTCGATGTAGCCGGTGTTTGCGAAATCGATGACGAACTTCCGGTCTCCACCCTCAATCTGCTCGAGCACCTGTTGCTTGAGCTCCTGACGGTTTCCGACGATCAGCTGGCCCTCGACTTCGATGAGCGAAACATCGCCGCTCTTGGACACCTGAAAGCTCATGAAATCGACGCTCCTCGCATGATGGGTCCGGGACGGCGTCCCCGATGGGGAGGAGGAATGTCCCGTTGGACAGTGGACAATACTAAAAAACAAACAAATGAACGAGCAAGTAATTCAGCATCCGCCCTCGAGTACCGAAGCGGGTCAGTCGGCCATCAGCGATGTAATACAGGCCACGGAGACGATATCCGCTGCGTCCGCGCCACGAGAGAGATCGTTATACGGGCGGCGGAGCCCTTGTAGCACGGGCCCGAGCGCCGACGCTCCCCCCAGGTGCTGGACCAGCTTGTAGGAGATGTTTGCGGAGTTCAGATCCGGAAAAACCAGGACGTTCGCGCGTCCGCCAACGGCTGACCCGGGGCTCTTTCGCTCAGCCACCGCCGGTATGAGCGCAGCATCTCCCTGCAATTCACCATCGGCCGCGACGTCTGGGCGAAGGTCCCGAAAGAGGTCGAGTGCCGCTCGAACCGACTGCACCCCAGCGCCATCGGCCGACCCATGAGACGAGTAGGAGAGGAATGCGACCCGCGCAGCGTCTCCAACGATCCGGCCTCGGGCCGTCACCGCGGCGGCGGCGATCTCCGCGAGCTGCTGCGGGTCGGGCTCGGGAACCACGCCCGCATCCGTGAAGCTGAGCACACGAGGTCCGACCCGATGGCCACGGTCGAACACCATGTAAAACGAAGAGCTGAGCGTGTGAATCCCGTCTGCGAGGCCCACGCACGTCAACGCCGCACGAACCACGTCACCCGTGGTGCGAGCGCACCCCGCGACGGCGCCGTCGATCTGGCCGATGGCGACCAGTCGACCTGCCTGCATGAGTGGGTCCTGCGACCAGGCTTCGAGTCGCCTCGATTCGTCCTGCCGGTTCGCCCGACGTTCGCAGAGCCAGGCATGAGTCTGCGCGATGAGTTCCGCATCGGAGGAGTCCAGAATCTCGACCGCATCGGGGTCGGTGCCGCTGTGCTGAAGCCCGTCGCGGATCGCCAAAGGTGTGCCGAGGAGGACCGGTCGTGCGAGCCCTCCCTGCACGATCGCCCGCACGGCCGCGTGGATCCGCGGCTCGTTCCCTTCCGGAAACACGAGCTTCCGCATCCGCGCGGCCGCTCGGGTCCCCAGCGCCGCAAGGAAGTCTCCCGAGTCGAGCTCCTGATCGGGCGTCATTCGCCCAGCTTCTGCCTCAACGCGGAGAGGACCGGCGGAGACACGAAACTCGACACGTCGCCCCCGAGCGCAGCGACCTCGCGCACGAGAGACGAGGAAATGAACGAGTTGCTCACTTCCGGCACGAGAAAAATCGTCTCTGCGTCGGGCGAGAGCTCCTGGTTCATCTGCGCCATCTGGAGTTCGTACTCGAAGTCCGACACCGCCCGCAGCCCACGCACGATGAGGGTCGCGCCCTGCTCTTGTGCGAAGTCGACGAGAAGCCCCTTGAATGCCATGGGCAGGATCCGCTCCTCATCTCCGAAGACCTCACGGATGAGCGCGACCCGCTCCTCGACAGAAAAGAGGCCCTTCTTTGTATGTGTGCTGGTCCCGGCGACCGCCACGATGATGCGGTCCGCGACGCGGAGCCCGCGACGGACGATGTCTTCGTGCCCCCGGGTGATGGGATCGAACGAGCCCGGGTAGAGCGCGATAACGGTGTCGGATCTCCTCATTCGGCCGCCTGTAGGACAGTGAGCGCGGTGTCGCCGTAGCGTCGGGTCTTCGCGCCCGCGGGAAGGGGAAGTTCTTCGCGAAAAGGATGCTCCAACCAGAGTTCCTTGGCAAACGGTGTAGCAATGAAGTGCTCGACGAGGGCGATCGCGTCACCCGTTCCATAGGGTGGATCCGCCAGCGCCACGTCAGCCGGCTCCTGCAGGCGACGGAGAAAGCGAAAGACGTCGTCGGACACGACCCGTACCTCATCCGATACCCCGAGTCGGTCGATATTCGCCCTGATGACCGTCAGAGAGCTACGGGCCCGTTCCACGAGCACCACCGAGGCCGCGCCACGACTCAGCGCCTCCAACCCCAGCGCACCTGACCCGGCGAAGAGGTCGAGTACAACGGCGCCGTGCACCCGGGCCCCGAGCGCCGACATCCAGGCCTCCCGGACGCGGTCCGTCGTCGGACGTACGCTTCGCCCTTTCAACGGCTGAAGCCGGTGCCCCTTCCAGCGGCCGGCGATGATCCTCACGCGCCCTCCGCCCGAAGATCGAGCAGCTTGGCCTGCGCGGTCACCCGGCCCCGGTACTCGTTCCTCTCCAGCCGGAACAGCGCGTCCCAGCGACCGGAGCCGAGGGACTCCGGCGGAAGGCGATCCGCCAAACTGAAGCCGATCGCGTCGAGGGAGGCCCCACCCTGCTGCAGTTTCGCCTTGAGGTGCCCGGTCCCTACGACACGGGCGTCGGTGACGGTGAGTCCGCGCGCCAGAAACGTCGGCCCTGGATTGCCCATACCATGCGGTCCGAGGTAGGCGAGCCAGTGCGCGAGCTGTATGTCCGTATCACGGAGCGAGACCTCGATGTCTGGACGGAGCACCGGCTGGAGCAGCTCCGGGGTCAGTCGGGCGCGAGCCTCACGATTGAACGCTTCCCGAAACGCGGGGATCGCCTCCGTCGGGATGTCCATCCCCGCCGCCTGTCTGTGCCCGCCAAATCGCTCGAGGTGCTCGGAGCAGGCCGCCAGCGCCTCGTACAGGTGAAATCCCGGAATGGAACGCGCGCTGCCGCGCGCGGCGGCCCCGTCGCGCGCCAGCATCACCACCGGGCGATGGAGGCGCTCTACTACGCGGGACGCCACAATCCCGATGACACCGGGATGCCAACCTTCTCCGTCCAACACGACCCCGAAGTCACGCTCCGGGTCGAAAGAGGCGGCGAGCTCCGCTAGCGCCTCGTCCAGCGTACGACTGTCCTCGTCGCGACGTTCGCGATTGAGTGCGTCGAGTCGATGGGCGAGATCCTGTGCCAGCTCATCATCATCGGTGAGCAGGAGTCTGAGAGCATCTGCCGACTCGCCGATTCGTCCGGCCGCGTTGATCCTGGGGGCCAGCTGGAAACCGAGCTTTCCAGCGTTCACCCCCTCCGCATCGACCTCGGCCACGCGCAGCAACGCACGCACGCCGGAGCTGGGAGCACGCGCGATCTGTCGCAGTCCATACTGGACCAGAACTCGATTCTCCCCGACGAGCGGAACCAGGTCCGCAACGGTGGCCAGTGCGACCAGGTCCAGGAGTGCCTCGAGTGCCGACGGATCCGCCCCGATGCGGCTCGCGACGAGCCGGCAGAGCTGCCAGGCCAATCCGGATCCACACAGATCCTCTGCTGGATATCCACAGTCGGGGCGCTTCGGATTTACGACCGCATACGCCTCGGGTAGCGTGTCTGCCACCGTGTGATGGTCGGTCACGATCACGTCGATCCCGATCGCGTTCGCCGCGGCAATCGTTTCATGAGCCACGGTACCACAGTCGACGGTCACGACGAGGTCTGCGCCGGCCTCCTGGGCCGCGCGGAGGCCCGAGGCGGAGAAGTCGTACCCATCTCGGATCCGATGCGGGACGAACGGGACCACTGTCCCGCCCAACTCGCGAAGCCAGCGGGTCAGGATCGCCGTCGCACAGATCCCGTCGACGTCGTAGTCGCCGTGCACGAAGACAGTCTCACCCTGTCTCACCGCTCGCACGATCCGATCAGCCGCCAGCGAAGCGTCGGCCAACGCCTCCGGGTCGTTGAGGTGTTCGATGCGGGGACGAAGAAAGCGCTTGGCTACTTCGACGTCATCGTGACCTCTCGTGGCGAGCACCGCACACACGGGCGCAGGAAGCTTGAGCGCCTCGACCAACCGCTCCACAGTCTCGGAATCGGGTGTTCGCGGCGGGTCCCACCTCGGCGCAGGTGAGCGGAGCATCTCCGGGGTCTCTCGGAACCCGGAGGAGGTCACTCCTTCTCGTCGCCGCCCTCGGAGGCGCCTTCGGCTTCGTCGTCGGTCGCACCGTCTGCAGCGTCCACCGCCGCCTCGGCATCGGGAGCCACCTCATCGGCAGCTTCTTCCGCATCCTCGGAGACGGGCTCCGGAGCCGCGATGATCACGCCACACGCTTCGCAGCGGATCAACGCCGAGCCATGACGCACTTCGTTCTGACTCTGCAGCGGAACGATCCCGAAACAGTTACCGCACGCGCCGTCGATCGTGAGTTCGGCGACCGCCGCCCGTCGACCACCCGCTCGGATGGCGTTGTAGATACGGAGCTCGTTCGCCTCCAAACCCTCGGTGAAGGCAAGTCGCTCTGCCTCGAGCCGCTCCAGCTCGGCCTTCGCAGCGGCGCGATCTGCGATCAGTGCCTCCCGCTTCGGCTCCACCGCGGCCGCGGCCTCGGCGTGCGTCGTCTCGAGTTCGGCCTGTCGCTCCTCGGCCTTCCGGATCTGATCGAGCAGAGTCATGGTCTCCTGCTCGTCGCCCTGGAGCGCCCGGCGGACCATGTCCAGCTCGGCGCTGACCGCAGCCTCCTCACGGAGGTTCCGGACCGAACCCAGGCGCTCCTCGAGGCGCTTCAAGCGGTCCTGACGCTCCTCGGTCGAGAGGTGCACGCGCCGCTCCTCGAGCTTCATCTCCTTGAGGCGATTCCGCGTCGTCGAGAGTTCGCTCTCGAGAATCAGAGCCGGCTCCTCGACTTCCTCGAAGAGGGGGTCGAATTTCACGATGCCTTCGCGCGCGTCGTGGATCTGGGTGTCGAGCTTCTGGAGCTCCTTGAGTGCCGTGCGCTGCTGCGTCATCGATTCGGTTCGTTCGAGTTCTGATCGACCGGGCGCCGTTTGGCGGACGTCCAGTAATTCGAGTCCAGCTCCCTCTTCTCGGCAGCCAGTCGTGATTTCGTCTGCGCGAGCTGAAGTTTTTCGTCCTTGTCTTCAGCAGCTTCAATGCTTCGCTGCACGTCCTGGATACGACGGTCGAGCGCCCGCACCCGCATTCGCGTAACCGACTTCGTGAAGACGTGCGAAAGCTCTTCCGGGTCGGCGAGAATCTCCTCAAAGCGCTTGGCGGTGAGGCGATCCATCGACACGGTAGGAGCGCGCAGCTCCGGGTCGTCCAGAAGCGCCAGAAAGATGGCCCGGTGGTGCGGATCGTCAAAGTCCTCGGCCGCAATCAGTTCCGCAGCGCGCTCGACCCAATCGACGCCGCGCACCATGACCTTGAGCAGCTGGCGTTCCGGTCCCATCTGACTCATGACGCCGGGGGTGCCCGCTCGTCCAGCGCCTTCCGATCGGTGTGACGCCCCTGCTGAAGCCCGCTCCTGACGGGGTTCTGATCGCTCCTGGTTCGCCGACCGGACTCCCCGCACATCATTCTCGAGCGTCTCTCGACGGACCCCGGTCACCTCCGCGACCCGGTCGGCATACAGATCCCGGAGGGTGGCATCGAGTGGAGCAGCCATGGTCGGAATCAGGCGATCTACGGCGCCGAGCCGTCCCGGGATGGAAGCGAAGTAGTTCTTGTTCTCGAGAATCTGGATCTTACGCTCCAGAATATCGATCGCGTCGTCCATGAGTCCCCGAAGGGCATCCGACCCCTGTGTACGGACCAGGGTGTCGGGATCCTCACCGTCAGGGAGCGTCACGACGGATGGGCGAACCCCCGCTTCAAGGAGCACGTCGCCGGCTTTGAACGTGGCCCGAAGCCCTGCAGCGTCGGAGTCGAAGAGCAGAAACACCTGAGTACAGTAGCGTGAAAGAAGGTGCGCCTGATCCGGCGTCAACGCCGTTCCGAGCGGCGCCACAGCGTTGTCGAAGCCGTGAGCAGCCAGCGCGACCACATCCATGTACCCCTCGACGACGAGAGCAGACTCCTCTCGTCGGATGACGTTCTTCGCCCACGAAAGCCCGTATAGCGTGCGGCCTTTGTGAAAGATCGGCGACTCGGTGGAGTTGATGTACTTCGGCCCATCGCCTTCGAGGATGCGACCGCCGAACGCGACCGTCTTCCCGTTCATCGCCTCGATCGGAAACATCACCCGACCGCGGAAGCCGTCGTACGGCTCCCGGCTGTTGTCGCTCTGCTTCAGAAGGCCGAGCTCCTCCATGTCGCCTTCGTCGAAGCCATGCTTTGCCGCCGCCCCTCGGAAGGCTCGCCACTCGTCGGGAGCGAAGCCGACACCGAACCGTTCAGCGATATCGAGTCCGATGCCCCGCCCTTCGAGGTAGGCGCGAGCGGGTGCCCCCACACGCTCGTCGAGGAACTGCTCCCGAAACCAGGACTGGGCGAACGCCGTGATTTCGTAGAAGTGCCGGTTCGGATCCTCCTCCGGCTTCATCCCACGGGTCTCCCGGACCTCGACGCCTGACTTCCCCGCGACGTATTTCACCGCCTCGACGAAGTCCATCCCCTGCTGCTCCATCACGAAGTCGAAGACGCTCCCCGACTTTCCACAGCCAAAGCATTTGTAGAAGCCCTTGGCGGGGACGACGTAGAAGCTCGGCGTGCGCTCCTCGTGGAACGGGCAGCGTGCCTTGAACTCCCGTCCCGACTTCTTGAGCGTTATCGATTCTCCGACCACACCGACGATGTCGGCGCGATCGCGGACTTCCTGAATCACGTCGTCGGGAATCATGCCAGCCCTCCGAGAATCGCGACGGTTACCCCACCGCCGCCTTCGGTCCGGCCACCCATCCGGTGCTCCCGCACACGGCCGTCCGTGGCCAGGATTTCCCCAACTCGCTTACGGAGCGCACCCGTCCCCTTTCCGTGGATGATGCGCAGTTCGCCGAGGTCCTCGAGCACGGCCTGGTCCAGAGCGCGCTGGAGCTCGAGGGGCATCTCGTCGACGCGCAGACCACGCAGATCCACCTCGGTGCGAACTTCCCCCTTCTCAGGCCCGGTCCACCCACCCTTGCTGGCTTCGGTCTTCGGTCCGTCGATCGACTCGAGGTCGGCGATCGGAACCTCGAAGCGCAGTGCTCCGACTGCGATGAGGCAGCGATCATCCCGCACGGCGGCCACTACGCCCTTCGCCCCGGTCGCACGGATACGCACCCGATCGCCCTCTGAAAGCGTCGTCGCACCCGGGCCCCCTCCGCCACCTCGCGCGGAGCCGCGCCGACCCTTGCTGCCGCCCACCGCCGCCTCAGCATGCCTGCCAGCGGCGCCCTCTACCGCGCGTCGCGCGGCGCGAGCAGCCTCGTCGAAGTCGCGCCCTTCCTTGACCGCGGCCTCCATGGCGCGAATCGCTTCATCCACCTCGCCTCGAGCCTCCATGAGCAGCTTTCGCGCATCACTGTGCGCGCGGCCCTCTGCCGTCCGCTCAGCCTCCCGGAGCGTGTGTGCCCGACGCTCAACGTCCGAACGGAGTTGCTCGGTGCGTGTCCGCTCGACACCGAGCTCTCCGAGCAGACGCTCGACCTCTTGCTCCTGCACTTCCAGACGCGCCAGGAGCTCCTCCATGCGGACCTCACCCTGGTCTCGATACGTCTCAGCCCGATCGAGCACCTCCCCGGGAAAGCCGAGCCGGCGAGCGATCGCCAGCCCGTAACTTCGACCGGGACGTCCTTTGATCAGTCGATAGGTCGGCGCCATCTGCTCGCCGTCGAACTGAAGCGACGCGTTCACGATGCCGCTGTCGGGTGTGTCGAGCTGTTTGAGTTCACCGAGATGGGAAGACGCGATCGTGGTCGCGCCGCACGCTACGAGCTCCTCGAGCACCGCGCGGGACAGGGCCGCACCCTCCGCCGGATCCGTCCCAGTCCCCATTTCGTCGACCAGCACCAGCGATGCATCGTCCGCGTTCGATACGATGCCCGACAGGTTGGCCAGGTGCGCGGAAAAGGTCGAAAGATTTCGTGCGATCGACTGTTCGTCACCGATATCGGCGAAGAAACGGCTGAATACGGGCAGGCGAGTGCCCTTACCGACAGGGGGGACAACCCCGCTCTGCGTCAGCGCCGTGATCAGCCCGGTAGCCTTGAGGAACACCGACTTGCCTCCGGTATTCGGACCCGAGACGACGAGGCAGCGCTCGGCCGGCCCCAAAAGCAGGTCGAAGGGGACCACAGGACCCTCGCCCGCCTCGATCAGAAGGGGGTGGCGGGCACCCCGGAGCTCGAGGCCTCCCGGCCGACCGCGCACGATCGTCGGAGGTACCCCCTTCCAGGACACCGCAGCCCGGGCACGGGCGTAGAGCGCATCGAAGTCGGCGAGCGCTTCGAACGTCCCGGCCAGCACATCGCGCTCGGGCGCGAGCTGTGCGGTCATCTCCCCGAGAACCCGCCGCACCTCCCTCGCCTCATCGCGTTCGAGGTCCCGAAGACGATTCATGGCCTCGATCGCCACCGGGGGTTCGACGTACAGCGTTGCTCCCGTCTGTGACTCGTCGTGAA
>JBDGVS010000060.1:0-9741 GCA_039585535.1 Gemmatimonadota bacterium
CCCACCAGATGTAAGAGCCCTCCAGCGTGAGCCCCCGAATGCCGGTGGGGAAAATGCCGATCGCTTCGTAGCCGTTTCGATGGACACCTGTCTGGACCGGTGAACCGAGGTCGAGCTCGGTCGAGAGTGGCAGAGCGACGTCCGACCAGGCATACAATGAGGCGCCTGCCAGGGTGACGCCCCACCCGGTGAGAGAAGCACCGACGCGTAACGTCTCACGATCCGTCAGGGCCTCAACGCCAGGCCGAATCCCCTCGGGCGGGGCCGCGGGGGGTGGCCCCGGACCGTCGATCACCGGAGCGTCCCGACTTCCGAAGGTGCCCGCCTCGTAGGCGCCGAACAGCGTGACATGACGAATGGGGGTGAGCCACGTGCGAGCCGAGTAATTCGACGTCGAGACGTCGTTGAAATCACCTTGTGCGTACCGCCCGGAGAAACCGCCCCAACGCGTATGTGTGTACCCGAGGGAGCCGTCCAGACGGGCCGACGGTGTCCCATCTTCGAATCGACGATACGACGCCCTCAGCCACGTCCCGGCGCGCTCGATACCGAGGGTGGCCCCTGCCTGCTTCCGTGAGCCCCCGAACTGCGTTCCGACTGTGTCGGTCTCCACGGTGAAGTCCGAGCGCGCTCCGTACGCCTGAAGTGTGACACCTTCGAAGATCTTCGCGCCGGCGCGGACCATGATGTCGGTGCGACCGGTCGTCGGGACGTAGTCCGTGACCTTGGTCTGCGCGGACATCTTCCGATAGTCGAAGCCGATCCCGAATCTATCGCGCAGGTGGAGCTGGTAGCGGAGCCAACTTCCGGTCCGATTCCCGCCTTCGGAACGATCCGATGCTCGCCCCCGGGTGTCCATGCGCTCGAGCCCCGCGCCGATGCTGCCGAAGAGTGCCGTCGGGTCCGTGTAGACACCGCGAAACAGATTTGTGTCCAGGTCGCCGGTACCGGCCTCCACCACGGAGAACGGCCGTCCGTCGTCGTACTCGTGCGACCACATCTCCACGACCATCTGACCAAGCGACCGATCGAGTCGGACCCGGCTGATTCCGACGAGCGGGACATGCTGGAGATCCACAACGCTGCCTTCGACGGGATATAGCTCGAAGCCGTCGCGGAAGATCCGATATCCACCCCCGCCCTGACCGGCGAAGCTCATCGCCGAAGGGGTTCCGTAGTCGCCGCCGAGAAGAGCGATGAGACCAGGAATCTCTTGAAACAACTCCACAACCGTGTTTGCGCCCATCGACATGATGTCGCGCCGATCCCATTCCCAGATCCCGGTCACGAATCCGTCCGGTGGTGCGCCCTTCGCCTCCGGGAGGTTGTAGAAGATCGTATCCGGGTCCACCTCGAGGCTGTCCGCCCCAAGCGAGTCGGCCCCGGCCACGAACGCCCGCAGAGAGTCCAGAGCGAGCGAGTCCAGGACGAGCGTATCGAGGGCCAGGGAGTCGAGCCCCAGAGAATCGACCGCAGCCAACGAGTCCGCGACGACGACGGTGTCGGAAATCACCACGGTGTCGGGCGGTTCCTGCGCCGTAACCGGAGTCGACCAGACGAGCGTCGCGAGGACGAGCACCGCCACCCGGGTCACCAGACGCAGGCGCGCCCCGGTGCGGGGAGGCATCCGGGGCGGGCGAAGATGGACTGCGGTGGGGCTCACCCCGCGCGACTCCGCACCCATTCAACGAGAAGACGGGTCGGGAATCCCAGTGCGCCCTTCCGCTGATACGAAAGGGATCCATCGCCCCACGAGGTCCCTGCCACATCGAGGTGGGCCCACGGCACGTCCTCCACGAATTCACGAAGGAAGGCACCGGCCGTGATCGAGCCGCCAGGGCGACCTCCGACGTTCTGCAGGTCCGCGTTGGGCGTATCGAGCTGCTTGCGATACTCGTCCCACAGCGGAAGCGGCCAGCACCGCTCGCCGGAGGCATCTCCCGCCGCACGAAGCTCCTCGATCACGCCATCATCCGTACCCATGACGGCGGCTGCATGGTGGCCGAGCGCGATGATGACCGAGCCGGTCAGAGTCGCGCAATCGACCATCGCGGCCGGCTTCAACCGCACGCCCCAGGCCAGCGCATCCGCGAGGATGAGACGTCCCTCCGCATCGGTGTTGATCACCTCGATGGTCTTTCCCGCGAGGCTGGAGATCACATCGCCGGGCTTGGTGGCCCTCGCGGAAGGCATGTTCTCGGACGAAGGGACGAGCCCGACGACGTTCGCCCGTACTCCGAGCTCGGCGATGACCTGCATCGCCCCGATGACCGCCGCCCCGCCAGACATGTCGTACTTCATCTCTTCCATGCCCGCCGGCGGCTTCAGCGAGATCCCGCCCGTGTCGAAGGTGAGGCCCTTGCCGACGAGCACCAGCGGCGCCTCGTCGTCGGGACCCCCTCGATGCTCGAGAATGATGAAGCGGGCCTCCTCGTCCGAACCCCGGGTGACCGAGAGGAGTGCATGCATCCCCTCGTCTCGCATCCGAGCCTCATCGAAGATGGTCACTTCCAGTCCGTGAGCGCCCGCCATGCGGACGGCCTCGTCGGCGAGGTGCGTCGGCGTGGCGACGTTGCCCGGCCGCTGCTGGAGCGTGCGGGCGAAGTTGGCGCCGCGGGCGATGGCGGCACCGGCAAGCGCACCCTCCGCATACCCCTGCGTCGCCGACTGCCCAAGAAGATCGACCGCCTCGACAACGACGACGGGATCTTCGGCGTCCTCAGACTTGAGCTCGTCGAAGCGCCAGGTGGCCAGACCCGCCCCCTCGGCCGCCGCCTGAGCGCGCTGCTCTGCCGCCACGGCATCGAGTCCGTCGAGCAGGATCGAGACACTCGCGAGTCGGAGCTTCTCCGCCGCTCGCACCGCCCGACCCGCCATCCGACGAACCCCCTCCGCGTCTACCTTCCCCGCCGTCCCTACGCCCAGCAAGATGACCCGAGCAGGACCCGTCCCAGCGCCATAGAGGACCACCTCGTCGCCGGCCCGCCCCCGCATGTCGCCGGAGGAGAGGGCACGGCCGACGGCTCCGGCGAGCGCAGCGTCGAGGCCGGCGAGCGGTCCCGAGGCCACATCTGCCCCCTCGGCAATGGGGACGGCGAGGAGCGGAGTCTCGTGCGTGGTGACGTCGGTGTCGACAAAACGGAGCTGCATCGCAGGTACTCGCGGGCAAGGTGAAGGGGTGCCGGTAGGCAACCCGGAAGTTTGGAGGAAGGCGTTACCCCTGAAAAGGCTCTAACCCGGCTATCAGGGGCCGTTCCGTACACCTTCCGCCGTTTCCTCGACGAGCCGCGCGACGACTGCCCGCAGCTCACCGGTCTGCGCGAACGTCTCGAGTTGTCGGTCGGCGCTGGTGCCACCATCGAGAATGGTGAACGCGTACTCCACCTGCTTTCGACTTCCGAGGTCATCGAGCACGTCGTCGAGGAACCACCCGATCAACTCTTCAATGAGATCGCGAGCCGGCCGCTCCGTCTCTTTGCCCAGGTCGAGAAGATTTCCGGATACGCCGTAGCGGACAGCCCGCCACTTGTTCTCCTCGATCAGAGAAAGTGGGTACACCCGGAACGTCATGTTGTCGCGTCGGAGCTTCCACAATTTCGCGACGATCGCCTGGATGATCGCGGCGATGCAGACCGCTTCGTCGACCCGGGTACAGATGTCACAAAGCCGGAACTCGAGCGTCGGATAGAGGTGATGCGGACGGCTGTCCCACCAGATCTTCGACGCATCCTCGATCGCGTTCGCTCGCACGAGTGACCGGAGGATGTGCTCGTACTCGGCATATGTCGCGAACGTCGGAGGAATCCCCGTACGCGGAAAATTCCGCCACTGAACACTCCGGTACGACTTGAGTCCGGTAGGACGACCCATCCAGAAGGGCGAGCTCGTCGAAAGCGCCAGAATGTGCGGAAGGAAGTACCGAGACACCCTCATCGCGTCGATCAGGAACTCCTTGTCCTCGATCCCGACGTGGACGTGCATCCCGAAGATCAGGTTCTTCCTCGCGAGGTCCTGGAGGTCTTCCTCGACCCCGAGATACCGCTCGAGTGGCGTGATCGCCTGGTCCATCCACGACGAGAACGGGTGCGTACCGGCCGCGAGAATTCGCAATCCGTCCTTCTCCGCCAGGTCACTCACGGCGCGCCGCAGCCGGACCACCTCTTCGCGAATCTCGGCCGGCGTCTCGCATACGCCACTGCCGACCTCGACCACCGACTGATGGAGCTCCGGTTTGACCCCTTCGACCGTGATGTTGCCGTCGGCGTCGAGGATCTGCGTGATGTAAGACCTCAGTTCGCCGGTCGCAGGGTCGACGATCTGATACTCCTCCTCGATGCCCAGTGTGAGGGATGGGTCCTTCATCTCAGACGCCGTCGATGATGGCGTTCAACGTGGGGCTGGCGCGCATCGCCGTGCCGGCACGCACCACGTCGGGTCGATAGTAGCCCCCGAGGTCCTGGGCGGCGCCCTGCGCTTCGTTGAGCTCCTGTACGATTTCCTCTTCCGCGCCCTCGAGCGCTTCCGCGACGGGAGCGAAGTGCTCCGACAGCGCCACGTCGGTGGTCTGTGCGGCGAGCGCACGTGCCCAGTAGAGCGTCAGGTAGAAGGTGCTCCCCCGGTTGTCGAGCTCACCCACAGCCCGCGAGGGCGAGCGGGCGTTGTCCAGATAGCCCGCCGTCGCCTGATCCAGGGCGTCACCCAGGACCAGCGCCCCCGGGTTGTCGAACTGCTCGCCGAGGTGCTGGAGCGAGGCGGCCAGCGCCATGTACTCACCGAGCGAGTCCCAACGGAGGTGGCCCTCCTTTTCGAACTGCTGGACGTGCTTCGGCGCGGAGCCGCCTGCACCAGTTTCGAAGAGCCCGCCTCCGTTGAGCAGAGGCACGATCGAGAGCATGCGCGCGCTCGTCCCGATCTCGAGAATCGGAAAGAGATCGGTGAGATAGTCGCGAAGCACATTGCCCGTCACCGAAATCGTGTCCTCACCCCGCCGGATACGCTCGAGCGAAAACGCCATCGCCTCGACAGGAGCGAGGATCTCGATCTGGAGTCCCTCGGTGTCGTGCTCGGGAAGATACGCCTCCACCTTTCGGATCAGCTCGGCGTCGTGCGCCCGATCGCGATCCAGCCAGAATACGGCAGGAGCACCCGTGGCCCGCGCGCGTCGCACCGCGAGCTTCACCCAGTCGCGGACCGCAGCGTCCTTCGTCTGGCACGCACGCCAGATGTCGCCCGCCTGGACCTCATGCTCCAACAGTACGGCGCCATCGTCGGCGACGACCCGCATCGCTCCGTCCGCCTCGACCTCGAAGGTCTTGTCGTGCGAGCCGTACTCTTCGGCCTTTTGCGCCATGAGTCCCACGTTGGGAACACTGCCCATGGTGGACGGATCGAGCTGCCCGTGAGTCTGACAGTCCCGCACGACCGCGTCGTAGATCCCGGCGTAGCTCGAGTCGGGGATCACGGCCTTCGTATCCTGCAGTTCGCCGGAGGCGTTCCACAGTCGACCCGAATCCCGGATCATCGGCGGCATCGAGGCGTCGATGATGATGTCACTCGGAACGTGCAGATTCGTAATGCCGCGGCCCGAGTCGACCATGGCCACGTCTGGGCCCTCTTCGTACGACGCAGCGATATCGGCCTCGATCGCACGCCGCTGCTCATCCGGCAGCGACTGGATGCGGGAGATCACATCACCGAAGCCATTGTTGGCATCGACACCGAGCTCGTTGAACAGCTCCTCGTGCTTCTCGAAGACTCGTCGGAAGAAGACGCGAACGGCGTGCCCGAAGATGATCGGGTCCGAGACCTTCATCATCGTTGCCTTCATGTGCAGGGAGAAAAGAACACCCCTGTCTTTTGCATCGGTCATCTGAGCGCCAAGAAAGTCGACGAGCGCCTTCCTGCTCATGAAGGTCGCGTCGAGAACCTCGCCTTCGAGGAGCGCGAGTTCTTCCTTGAGGACTGTCACCGCTCCGTCGAGAGCCACGTGTTCGATTCGCACCGTCGTCGGTGCTGCCAGCGTGACCGACCGCTCGTTTCCACGGAAGTCACCTGCGTCCATGGTCGACACGTGTGTTCCCGAGACCTCGGGCCAGGCCTGCATCCTGGGGGGGTGCATCCGCGCGAAGTCCTTCACGGCTTTCGGTGCCCGGCGATCGGAATTGCCCTGGCGAAGGACCGGGTTCACCGCACTGCCCTTCACGGAATCGTAGCCGGCTTTCGTCGCGCGCTCCTCGTCGTTCGAAGGTTCGTCCGGGTAGTCGGGCAACGGGTACCCCTGCGCCTGAAGCTCCGAAATACACGCCTTCAACTGCGGCACGGACGCACTGATGTTCGGAAGCTTGATGACGTTGGCCTCCGGCGTCTCGACGAGCCGCCCCAGCTCCGCCAGATCGTCGGGCACACGCTGGGAATCACTCAGAAGCTCCGCGAACACCGCAAGGATTCGACCGGAAAGAGAGATGTCCCGCGTCTCGACGGGAACACCCGTGGCCGCCGCAAAGGCGCGGATGACGGGAAGGAGAGCGTGCGTCGCGAGGGCGGGCGCCTCGTCCGTCCACGTATAGATGATGGAAGGCTTGGTGGGCATGGATTCCAGCTCGGTTCTTGACGTGGCGGATGCGGGACCGCCGGGACAATTCCCGACGGCTCCGTCAGCGCCACAGTATAGGCCGCGGAAGCCCGAACGGCGAAGGCAACGCCGCGGAGCACAAAGGGCCGGGATCTCTGCATATTATTCCTCATGACCGTTTCTCCGCTCCCGACCCGGTGCCCGCGCTGCACCCAGCATCTCGTCCAGATCGAGCCCGGCTTCCTCGCACACCGCTCCACGAGATGAGCAACCTGCGGGGGCGTGGCGAACCGGTCCTCAACGGAGATGTCCACCTGCGGTCGAATCTCTCCATCAGGGAGACGCTGCGCCCGTTCGCCATCCGATTCGCGGCGGCCCTCGCGTACTTCGTGGCACTCTTCGTGATCGCGGCGATCGGGTACCACTTCATCGAGGGGTGGTACTGGTTCGATTCGGTCTACATGGCCGTCACGACGGTGAGTTCGGTCGGCTTCATGGAGGTCCACCCCCTCACGCCGGCCGGCCGCACATTCACGATGGTTGTAATCGCGCTCGGTGTGACCGGGCTCGGGATCTGGTGGGCACTGATCACAGCGCTCATCGTCGAGCTCGACCTCGGCGGTGCGCTCCGGAGACGCAAAAAGATGAAACAGATCGAGGAGCTGAAGGGCCACTACATCGTGTGCGGTGCCGGCCGGGTCGGCCGCATGGTCATCCGAGAGATCAGACACGAGGGTCTGCCCCTCCTGGTCGTCGAACGGAACGAGCAGCGGGCGCGCAGGCTCGAAGAGGACGACCCGGATCTACTGGTCATTTGCGCCGACTCGACGAAAGAACGCGTGCTCCTCGAAGCGGGTGTGGAACGGGCCAGCGGGCTGGCAGCCTGCCTTGCGGACGACGGGGACAACCTCCTCGTGTGCCTCGCAGCCCGCGACCTGAACGCCGAGCTATCCACCGTGGCCCGCGCATACGACGAAGAGTCTGTGGACCGACTACGTCGGGCCGGAGCCGATCACGTCATTTCACCGACGCTGACCGGTGGAATCCGCATGGCATCGACGCTTCTGCGTCCGCATGTCGTGAGCTTCCTCGACTCCGCGATTATGGGTCCCGACATGGACCTCCGACTCGAGGAGGCGATGATCCCGGAAGGATCTCCTCTCCACGGAGTGAAGCTGGAAAACGCTGGAATCCCCAAGAAGACGGGGCTCGTCGTGATCGCGCTGCAGCGCGGCGGGAGGGTCGGCGCCCAGATCTACAACCCCGGCCCGGACACGCGGCTCGAACAAGGCGACGTGATGATCGTGCTCGGCCGCGAAGGTCAGCTCCAGGCGCTACGAGATCTCGCCCGAGACGGGTGAGCCCCTGGATCGACAGGGCTCACGGGCCTCCAGCTAACGGGCGAAGAGATTCCTCGCCTCCAGGCCGACTCTGAACCGCCGCTCGATCACAGCTTGCCACCCGCCGGGGCGCGCATCGAGCAGATTGTCCACACCGAACGTCAGCACGAGGTCGCGGGGCAGCCGGAACGCGGCCTGCGCGTCGAGGGAGACGAAGCGCTCCTGCGTGCCGATGACCGCGGTCTGCCCCGCCCCGTCGAGTCCGAGGATCGGCGCGTCACCCGTCACGTGCACCGTCGCGTTGACGAGGAGACCGTCGAGTACCGACAGGGACCGCGCCACCCGCATTCGCCCGGAGTGGCGTGCGCGACGGTCCAGCGGGATGTCATCATCAAGTGAGCGGGCGTCGAGAAGGACATACTCGGTACGCAGCTCCCACAACCCCAACCGCCCTGAACCGGTCGCCTCGATCCCGCGCGTCCGTGCACGACTGAAGTTCTGCGGCGAGTAGACCAGCAGGCCGCTAGGCGTATTACCGATGAAGCTCGACTCGATCAGGTTGTCGATCCTGTTCGTATAGCCCTCGAGGCCCAGGCTCACGGTGGCCGACGGAGCCCAATCCACGCCAGCCGTCACGTTCCACGATGTCTCAGGTTCGAGATCCGCATTCCCCTGAACCGTGTAGCCGCCCCCGAGGTTCGCGAAGTCCCATGCCAACTCCTTGAACGAGGGAGCTCGGAATCCACGACCCACCACCGCCCGCAGGCGAACGTTGCTGCCCGGCATCGTGGTGACGCCGAACGTAGGCGAGACGGCGTTCCCCCAGCGGTCGTTGAAGGTCGCCCTGACCCCTCCACTGATGGTGGCCGGCCCAAGGGTCCAGGCGTCCTGAGCGAACACGTCGAGCTGTTCGTCGGAGGCCTGGTCCTCGAGAATCTTGTCCGGAGATTCGATTTGCCTCTGTGAACCCTCGATTCCGACGTCGAGGAGATGGGCCCCGAGCGAGGACGAGTACATGAGGGTTCCTTTGTAGAACCGCTCCTGCTGCAGATTGTCCTCGGATCCTTCGATCGGGGCGTCACCCCGAGAGGCTCGGTACAGGTGTTCGTAATCCTGCGCGAAGGCCTTCGCACTCCACTCTCCGCCGAGACGGGCCAGCGTCGCCTGCGTCCAGGCGGTCAGCCCCCGGTTGTCGTTGAACCCCGAGAAGCCACCCCCAACCGGCCACTTCTGGCGCTCCCGTACGAACGACACATCCGCCCGCAGAACGAGGTCTTCGATTCCGAGGTACCTCACCGACGTCCGAGCATCCCACACCCGGGCGAAGGCGCCGGCCGCGTCATCGAGGCCCGGGACCTGGTCCTGTTGGCGCCAGCTGCCCGTGCCGCGATAGCGGAGATCGCCGCCGCCCGAGATGGTCGCATCTCCCTCGTACCGGCCCCCACCGCCAGAGAGGGCCCGAGCATCGGCCCGGAAGCCCTGCTGAGGATCAGTCGTGACCACGTTGATCACGCCGCCCAGCGCGTCGGTCCCGTACAGTGACGACAGCGGCCCCTTCACGACCTCCACACGCTCGACCCCGGCAAGCGACAGACGGCTCAAGTCGCGGTTCTCGAGCAGCGCCCCGCTGGCCGGCTGACCGTCGATCAAAATGAGCACGCGCGAGTCGCCGATGCCTCGGATCATGATGTTCGACCCGGTCGGCGTGTTCGCCTGAGACTGGAGCCCCGGCATCTCCGAGAGCAGCGACTCGACGGACTGTGCTCCGGCTGCCCGGATCTCGGCCGCCGAGACCTGCGCGATCGGCACCGCAATCTCAGACCGGCGCTG
>JBDGVS010000061.1:0-12225 GCA_039585535.1 Gemmatimonadota bacterium
TCATCCGGCAAATTTCGGTTTCCTGGATGACCCCCGCCCCGGGCCTCCTCGACCAGGAGGCGATGCTGGCCTGGGGTGATGCGAACAGCATCATCGCCGTGATGCCCATGGAGCAGTGGGAGGCGTTCGGCGATGACGTCTACGCGGCGCTCGAACCCACGATCACGACGGTTCGGGCCGAGAAGACCTTCACGGTGACGTATCAGGAGCCGTACGCAGAGTACTGGGACCGGCTGCGCCGCTTCCGTCAGATGCTGGTCGTTGGCACGCGGGAGGATCCCTGGGTCCAGTCGATCCTGGAGGACGCTCGCGACCCAATCACCGAGAACGGCATCCACCAGGTGTACGACGTCTGGTCACGCGGCCAGACCGTGACGCTCCTGCTCGTGGACAGTGGGTGGGGTCGGGCCGAGCTCGACCAGTATCTGCCCCTGGTGAACGACATGCTGGACAACCAGTTCCGGGGGTACGCGCGAAACCGGATGTACATCTCGGGTGCCGACACCATGCTCGCCGACAGCCTCTCCGTAGCCGCGGGCTTCTCGATGCTTCTGCCGACGGTCTACCGATGGCAGACGCGCGATTCGGTCTACATCTTCCGCAACGACAATCCCGACCCGTCCGAGCTCATCCGGCAAATTTCGGTTTCCTGGATGACCCCCGCCCCGGGCCTCCTCGACCAGGAGGCGATGCTGGCCTGGCGGGACCGCGTCTCCTCGGAGCACTACACCGAGCCACAGATGGTCGTCCTGGAAAGCTTTTCGGAGCGAACCTTCGACTTCGAGGGGAGCCCGGCCTACGAGTTTCAGGGCCAGTGGCGCAATCCGCCGGAACGGAACTGGCCGGCCGGTGGGCCGCTGATCACCCGCACGGTGACGTGCGACGCACAGGATCGTACGTACCTCCTCGATGCGTGGCTGTACGCGCCGGGCAAGGAGAAGTACGAGTACATGATCCAGCTCGAGACGCTACTCGACACCTTCGAGTGCACATCCTGAGCGTCCCTGTAGCGACGCCCGGGATCGGCTACCTGGGCGTCGCCATCGGGTCCAGAGATTCGAGGTAGAGCCAGAGCGCCCGCATTTCGACGTCGGTGAGGTTGGCCGTGTACGGCAGTGCGAGCGTCATCGGCATGAGCAGTGCCGTACCGTCGGGTCGAACACCCGACCGCATCGCTCCTTCGAAGTCTTCGAAGCTCCAGCCCGCCAGACCGTCCCCGTGAGGAGTGAGGTTCCGCGCAGGAGCCCACGATGGATCCCCACCCGGAATGGCACCGCCCGCCAGCTCCTGTCCGTGACAGCCGCTACACGGCGCCGCGAGGTGTTCCCCGAAGGCGAGCGTCACGTCGGCCACCGGGGGTAGGTCGTCGTGTTGTGTCAGGGATGCCATTCGGTCGGCCGAGAGCGGTAAGTCTCCCCTCGCCAGCAGGAACTTCCCCAGTGGGCCCAACTTCCGCTCAGGGACGGCTGCGTCGACGGGCGGCTGAGTTCTGATGTATACGATGATGTCGGAAAGCTCCTGGTCCGACATCGACACGAACTCGGAGGACGGCATCACGGCGGGGAGCCCGTCCGCTCGCACTCCGTGTCGCACGATGGCATCCCAGTCGGCCGGAGTGTAGCCCAACGTCCGACTGCCTTCACCGAGCGTGAGGTTCGGACCGAGGAGCGACCCGATCGGGGGCGAATCGACCATCACCCCTCCCCCGAAGTCCGCGCCGTGACAATCTGAGCACGCATAGCGCGACTCAACGAGGTGACGTCCCCGCTCGATCGCCCTCTCGAGCGCTACGTCTTCGACCTCTTCCGGGGCCAGACCCGCCTCGGAGACTTCCTCTTCCGTCAGCGGGAAAGGAATCGGGAAGTCGATGGCGTGCACCTCAAAGGTCCGGCTGAGGATCCGCTCACTGGCTGCCCCGCTCCACGCAGCCACGAGGACTCCGGTCAATAGGAAGAGGGCTACGACCGCGCCGGCGATCTTGATGGGGCGGTTCATGGCTGGCTCCGGTGGTGGAGGGTAGACTGCGGCGAACCGTGGACGATGCTGCAGCCCTCCCTCCTGCCGCGCAAGCCAGCCGAGGTCAGCCTCCGTTCAACAGAGCCCGGTAGCCCGCGAAGTCGTGGAAGGCGAGTCCAACGAAGGCCGGACGGCTCGCAAGGTGGCGCACGATCTCTCCCGAGACCTCTCGGAGCCGATCCGCACCCAGCGCGTAGAACGACTGCAGGTCACCCGCGACGCGAGTCGGGCGACCCGCGGGCCAATGCCGAACGAGGTTCGCGCCCGTGACACGACGTTCGAGCTCCGATAGCGCCTCGGCAGAGTCGACCAGCCAGAGCCGGGGCGGAGTCGTGTCCCCGGCCGTGAGTACCACCCAGCGTGCCTGCGCATCCGTGGGGAGCCCCTCTGTCGGCTCACCGAAGAAGGTGTGCATGTCCTCGTCGTTCACTCTCGTCGTCTCCACGCCGACGAAAACATCGACTCCGAAGTCCGAAGCCATCTCGATCTCATTGTACGCCTGGACGACCGCACCATTCGGACCGAGCGCCGACGTCCGGTAGTCCATGATCGCCATGTCGTCGACAGAGGCCATGATGTGCTCGAGCACCGGCGCTCGTCGTCCCTCGAGCGTTCCCTCCAGATACACGCCGGTCTCCTCGTCCGGGGCGTCGAGCCAGAAGGGGACGTCCACGGCAAAGGCCAGCCCTCCCTCCCGCGCCACCTGTGACGCCCGGTCGATAACGGTGAGATACCCATCGAGAAGCGCCTGTCGGCGGGAGCCCTGGAAGCCGGGCACCAGGTACGGTTCGATGTCGTAACGAACGCCGTGGAAGCGCTGCTCCTCGGGAACGGTCCGATTGTGCTCGACTACGCGCTCAACCGTGCGCACGACCCCCGCATGATTCTCCGGAAGTGCATACGACGGATCCCCGTCGAGGGCATACGCAAGCGCACCACGCGCCCGGAGCTCCGCGACCAACGGCCCGACTTCCGCGCTCGAGAAGGGGATGAAACCCGCTGAATACGTCGTACCCCGACCGGGCGGGATCAGAAGAAAGATCCGGGTGAGTTCCTGATCCCGGACAAAGTCGAGGAAGAGCGCGCGCTCGGCCACGTCGTCGAGAATGGCACGTGTCTCCCAGACCCACAGAGCCCTTTGCCCGGCCACCACGTCGGATGGAGCGAGCGGCTCCGGCAAGAGAGGGGGCTGTGCATACGTAGTCCGGGGTTGGACCGCATCGGAGCGTACGTGGTGAACGACGAGTTCGATCCCCTCGGGCGCATAGACGATGGACACCCGACCACGCGCGATATCCCCGGCACCCTCCAACCCGAAGTGCACCGGGTCCACCGTCGTCTCGAGCAGAGGAAGCGGCTCCTGGGCACGCGCCTCGGTCGGTCCGATTAAAGCGTCGGATGACGCCACGCCGGCCAGCGCTCCGACGAGCACAATCCATGCTCGCCCAGCGCGCACCGGTACAGCATCGGCCACGAACCCTCCTCTTCCGGCGTGTCTCTCAACCTGGTTCGTACCCGAAGGCCGCATCAAGGATCACGACCCGTCGGCGGTAGCGCGCTGTCGTGCCGCCAACACTTTCGCCGTGATCCGCGGTACCTGAGGGCGTGACCGGCCACCTCGACTGGCGCCCCCCGTGCGGCCGATTACAATGCTTCCTTCGGCCCCACCCTAAGCCCGTCGAGCGTGTCCAGGCAGTGAGCTTCGTCCACCTCCACACCCACTCCGAGTATTCCCTCCTCGACGGCGCCAACCGCATTGGCGATCTCGTGCGCAAGGCGAAGGAATTCGAGATGCCGGGGCTCGCGCTCACGGATCATGGGTGCATGTTCGGCGCCTGGACCTTCCACAAGCAGGCGAGGAAGGAAGGGATCAAGCCGATCATCGGCATGGAGGCGTACGTCGCGCCGGGCGACCGTCGCGAGCGATCGAGGTCGGGACAGGGCGACCGGGCCTACTATCACCTCGTGTTGCTGGCCCGTGACATGGCGGGCTACAAGAACCTCATCAAGCTCTCCTCGATCGGGTACACGGAAGGCTTCTATCACAAGCCGCGCATCGATCGCGAAGTGCTGGCTCGCCACAACGAGGGGATCATCGTCTCGTCGGCGTGTATGGCTGGCGAGGTATCTCGGCACCTCATGGCCGAAAACTGGGATGGGGCGCGCGAAGCGGCCGAATGGTATGCCAACCTCTTCGATGGTCGGTACTACCTGGAGGTTCAGGCCCACGACACCCCCGGACAGGCCCAGCTGAACGAGCAGATCTTCAAGCTGGGCGGAGATCTCGGGCTCCCGGTGGTGGTGACGAACGACTCGCACTTCCTCCAGCCGGAAGACCACGAGGCGCACGACGTCCTCCTGTGCATCGGCCTCGGTAAGGACCGGGACGACCCGAACCGGATGAAGTACGACGAAGGTCTGTACTTCAAGAGCGGCGACGAGATGGCGGCGCTCTTCGGCCAACGCCCCGACGTCATCGAGAACACGCTGAAGATCGCTGACGAAGTCGATCTCGTTTTCGAGAAGAAGTACTACCTGCCCGAGTTCCCACTACCGAAGGATCACTCGGACGAAAACGACTTCCTGGAGTACCTCGCGCTCGAGGGCGCCAAGGAGCGGTACGGCGATCCCCTTCCGGACGAGGCGCAGGAGCGCTTCGAATACGAGATGGGCGTCATCAAGGGTACCGGGTACGCCGGCTACTTCCTGATCACGCAGGACTTCATCCGTTGGGCGAGGGAGCAGGACATCCCGGTCGGGCCGGGGCGTGGATCTGCAGCGGGTTCACTGGTCGCGTACGCTCTCGGCATCACCAACCTCGACCCTCTCGAATTCGATCTCCTCTTCGAGCGCTTTCTGAATCCAGAACGCGTCTCGATGCCCGATATCGACATCGACTTCTGCTACGAACGCCGCGCCGAGGTAATCGAGTACACGCGGCAGAAATACGGGAAGGACGCGGTCGGACAGATCATCACGTTCGGGACGATGAAGAGCCGGGCCGTGGTGAAGGACGTCGGCAGGGCGCTCAAGTTCCAGCCCTTCGAAACCGACAAGATCGCAAAGCTCATCCCGAACGCGCCCGGTCAGGCCTTTACCGTTCAGGAGGCAGTCGAGGGCCTCAAGGAAGTCACCGACCTCTACAAGTCCGACGACCGTCATCGCCAGCTCTTCGACTATTCGATGACGCTGGAAGGACTCGCGCGGCACTCGTCGGTCCACGCGGCCGGCGTCGTGATCGCCCCCGGGCCGATCGACGACTACGTCCCGGTAAGCATCCAGTCCGGGAAGAATGGCGGCGAAGACGCCATGGTGGTCACGCAGTACGACATGAACTGCCTGGAAGACGCGGGCATGCTCAAGATGGACTTCCTTGGGCTCAAGACGCTCACCGTCATCTACGACGCAGTCGTGATGGTGAAGGACCGTTACGGGAAGCTCGCGAATCCGGAAACGGACGAAGTCTACGAGACCATCGACGACCTCCCGCTCGACGATCCAGCGGTCTACAAGATGATGGCCCGTGGAGGTACGTCGGGCATCTTCCAGTTCGAGTCGAATCTGGCCAACGACAAGCTCCGCGCGATGCGTTGCGACTGCTTCGAAGACTTGGTCGCAACGAACGCACTGATCCGGCCTGGGCCGCTCGATTCAGGCATGACCGACGTCTTCATCGAACGGAAGCTCGGCCGGCAGGCGGTGTCGTTCCCACACCCGAGCCTCGAGCAGATCCTGAAGCCGACGCACGGCGTCATCGTCTACCAGGAGCAGGTGATGCGAATCGCATCCGAGCTCGCGGGCTTCACGCTCGGCGAGGCGGATGTGCTCCGGAAGGCGGTAGGAAAGAAGAACGCCGAACTCATCAAGCAGGAGCTCGGAAAGTTCGTCGAGCGATCGGTGGCACGAGGTGTCGACGACAAGATCGCCGAAGAACTCGCCGACCAGATCGAGACCTTCGGTCGGTACGGCTTCAACCGGAGTCACTCGGCGGCATACTCGCTGCTCTCGTACCAGACTGCATGGCTCAAGGCGCACTACCCGGCCGAGTTCATGGCTTCGTTGCTGTCATCGGTACTCGACACCACCGACAGCGTCGTCAAGTACATCAGTGCGTGCCGGGACCTGCCGCGTTACCTGCCCAAGCTCGACGAAGCGGTCGAGGTTCTTCCACCGGACGTGAACGAGTCGGGTTGGAAGTTCACCGTGACGCAGAAGGGGAGGATCCGCTTCGGCCTCGGCGCGGTGAAAGGGGTGGGGCACGGTGCGGTGGCGTCGGTCATCGAGGCCCGGCAACAGGGGCGCTTCACATCGCTCTTCGACTTCCTCGAGCGAATCGACATCCGGGCGCTCAACAAGCGTGCGTGCGAAGCGCTGATCGCGGCCGGAGCTCTCGATGCCTTCGGGGGTCGTGCACAGCTCTCGGCCGGTCTGGACGCGGCGTACGGCGAGGTGCAGGCCCGGCAGGCAGAGATCGAGTCCGGTCAGGAGTCGCTGTTCGGGGACGCGTCGGGGCTGGCGAGCAGGCCGCCGTCGCTGCCCAACGTGCCCGAGTGGCCGGAACCCGACATGCTGGCGAGAGAGAAGGCCGCACTGGGCTTCTTCATCTCCGGTCACCCGCTCGACCGCTTCCGGGAGATCGTACGAGCCTTCGAACCGGTGAGTGCGGCCACGCTCCCGGATCGGGCAGGGCAGATGGTCGAGTTGCCCTGCGTGGTCACGTCCGTCGCCCGCCAGATCAAGCGGAGCGACAACTCCGAGTGGGGCAAGATCGCCGTGGAGGACTTCACCGGAACCGCGACGATCCTGGCCTTCCGCGATGCGTGGGAGAGCAACAAGGAGATCCTGCAGCAGGATGCCGTGGTACTCATCACCGGGCGCGTGAGCGACCGCGCCGACGAGGAAGATCCACCGATCTTCCTGAACAGCGTGCGCCTGATCGAAGACATGGCCCAGACGGGCGAGCTCGCGATCCAGATCGAGTTGGGGCTCGATTCGAAGGTCGAACCGGACGCCTTCGCCGACGCGAGGCAGGTGCTGATCGATCACGCGGGCACCTCACCGGTGTGGCTCACCGTCGGCCAGGACAACGGTGAGGCTGCGCCGAAGCTTCGCTCGCGGTCCCTACGCGGCGCCCCGGACGCAGAGACGATGGAAGCGCTTCAGGAGCTCTTCGGGCCCGGTAACGTGAAGCTCGTTCGTGCCATCATCCCGACGATCGAAGACCCCGAGGGCGATCGACGCCGCTTCTGGAAACAGAAGGCGAACAACGGCTGAGGCACCGCCGAGCTATTCGGGTCGGAGCACCCCCGCCGGATCTCCCAGCGTCGCACCCCCAGGCCCGAGGCGAGGGTAGCGGCCCTACCGACCTCGCTCGATCTGGTACAGGATGTCGCCACCATTCGCATCCCCGCTCTCGGCACGCAGCGCCCAGTTGGAGTTGAGCAGGTACTTGATGCGGAAGGTGTTGGAGGGCTTGAACAGGCCCACCCCGTAGGAGACGTACACGCTCGGTGTCAGGTATTTGCCGGCGACGAGTTCGGCCTGATCGCGGGTAGCGCCCTCGATCCGCGCGTCGTCGAGACCAACCTGGGCCGCCAGGCGGGTCGTAATCACATTCGCGCCCAACGTCGCGGCAGCTCCGGCAACCTGCGTCTGCTCCGTACTGCTCCCGTCCGAGAGCGGCTTCCCGTAGAGGATATACGAGAGCACGTCGGCATCCGGCATGGCCGGATCGGAGGTCAGGGTCACCTCGGGCCGTGTCACCTCGCCCGCCACCTCCAGTCCAGCGAGGGTGCCATCGCTCGCAGTCCGGACGGCGAGTACATCGAGGGCCGCGTCCTCGGCGGAGCCAGCGAAGGACACTCGCCCACGATCGATCACCAGATCCTGTCCGTAGGCACGGTACCGCCCATCCACCAACCGGAGCTCTCCGAGTACCGTGGGCGTGGCACCAGGTATCTCCCGCACTCTCACGTCGCCTTCAATAAACGAGGTGAAGCCCAGCCCGCTGAAGCGGACGTCGTTGCCGACGAGAATTCGCACCGTCGCGTCGACGTCCGGCGGTACGATGGGCTCCTCGTCGACGATCACCACATCGTCAGAGGGGGCAATCGCGGTCGGAGGCACATCGAGCAGCTCGATTCTGGCCCAGGGGACAGCGACCTGACCGTTTACGACGACGGTTGCGCCGTCATAGCGCACGGTGAGGTCGGGCGCGATGTCGACTCGGAATTGCGATGTGTTCACAGCGCGGAAGCGCTCGCCGATGATCGTGAGCGTCGACGGCACCTCGGGACTCGGCTCGAGAACCGTCCGACCTTCAAGCCGAAGAGAGCCTTCCCCGGACCGCGCACTGCCTTCGAGGGCGATGCCGCGGGTCTCATCCGCCTGAGCGGTGAGGGTGATGTCGTGCACAGACACGCCGGCCGCCGGTGCGTGAATAGCCCCCTCGTCGAGCCGAAGGCCCCCGCGCACTGCGGGGGTGCCGATCGTACCGGAGCCCGTCGCATCGAGCGAGAAGCGACCTCCGAGCGAGTCCACCAGGGGAACGAAGGCCGCCAGGAACGCCAGATCCTGTGACTCGACGCGGAGCGCACCGATCAACTCCTGGTCCGCCAACGGCTCACGAACGGAGGAAAAGCCAGGCAGCTCACCATCTACTGCCAGATCGAACACACCGCCCCCCCGATCCGAACGGAGGGTGAGCGCACCCTCTCCACGAGCGCCCGCGCCATCGACGACCACACGGAGCCCCTCTCCACCGAACGTGAAGCGAGCGGTGTCCGCACCGGCTGGCGCGGCGATGGTCCCTTCCGTCGCGACCTCGCTTGCACCTCGTAGCGTACCGCCGGCGTCCAGCACGAACGTGGCCTGTGCGTCGAGCCGCCCGACCAGCGATGTACCCGTCGGGAGCGCGTTGGACAGCGCCGCGAGCGAAAAGCGTTCGATCCGGGCATCCCCCGTGAGCGTCCCCTCCAGGTCGCGCCCACCCTGCGCACACACCTCCGACTCCCCCTGCGTGAGGCACGTTGGGGACAGCGAGGCAGAGTCCGCTGACGCATAGAGATCGAACGGTGCCGAGAGTTGCCACGCGCCGGCAGCGTCCGTGTCGAGATCCAGCCCGTCGATCCGACTACCCCATGCGAGCGTCGAGACAGCGGAGTCGGGCAGGCTGAGTTCACCTGACCCGGCCAGCACCACACCGACACCGGGCAACCATACGCCAACCCGCAGGTCATGCGCATCCAGTGTACCGTCGACCACCATCGTCGCGCTGTCCACGGTCGTGGCCCCGGCGGAGACGCCCTCGACCCGCGCTTCGATCCGGCTCATCGCTCCGTCGCCCAGGTCGACGTCGACGGCGCCTGTCGCACGGCGCACGCCGATCGAATCGAGCACGATGTCCACCACATCGAAGGTACCGGCCACTCTCGGATGCTCACGGCTTCCGGTCACCTGACCGTCGAGTCTGAGAGAGCCTTCGCCCGAGCGGGCGCTGCCCTCGAGCGTGATGCCACCGGCCTCATCGGCCTGGACCGTGATCGCCATCTCCCGCATGAACACACCCACAGACGAAGCATGAACGACCCCATCGTCGAGTTGAAGAGTCCCGCGCGCGGACGGTACCCCGATCGTACCGGAGCGAGACTCTACATGGATCTCACCGACCACTTCCTGCTCCACCAGAGGGGCCCCTGCCGACGTGAAGCCCGGCAACCGACCCTCCGCTGAAAAGTCGAACAGGCCGCCCTCCCTCTCCGAAAGGATTGCGAACGCGCCTTCCCCGCGGGCGCCCGTACCGTCGACGACGAGTCGGACTCCGTCGCCACCGAAGGTGAACCGAGCCGAATCTGCCCCTGCCGGTGCGGCGACCGTCCCTTCCGTCGTTGCTTCGGCAGTCGCGCGCACGGTCCCGTCCGGCCCGAGTACGAAGGCTGCGACCGCGTCCGCGCGCCCCGACACGGAGATCCCGTTCGGGAGCGCGACCGATATCGCCGCGAGAGAGAAGTGATCCACGCGGGCGTCGCCCGCGATCGTCCCCTCGAAGTCGCGACCACCGCGAACGCACACCTCCGACTGACCCTGCGTGAGACACGCTGTCGACAAGGAGGCGGAGTCCGCGGAGGCATGAAGCTGGAACGGCGATCCGAGCTGCCAAGCACCGACCACCTCGGTATCCAGAGCCAGAGAGTCGAAGAGACCGCTCCAGGCCGGCGCCTCAAGCGAGTCCGTCGCCTCCGGCAGATGGAGCGTACCCGTCCCGGCCAGCCTCACTCCGAGCCCCGTCAACCAGGCGCCGACCTCCACCTCGTGCTCATCGCGAGTCCCGTCCATCAGAAACGCCGCACTGTCCACGGTCGTTGTACCGGCAGAGATCCCCAGCATGCTCGCCCGAATGCGACTCGAAGCCTCTGCGCCCAGATCCACATCCACCTCCCCGATCACGCGTCGCGCTCCAATCGAGTCGACCGCCACGTCATCGACGTCGAAGGTCGCCACCACCCGTGGTCGGGCCCGGGTCCCGGTGACGTCGGCCTCCACCAGGATCTGCCCGCGGGCACCAGGTACGACCTGTCCGAGGTCAGGGATGTCGATCGACAGCTCAAGCGCCGCCGTGTCCAGAACGAAGCCGTGAGCTGACACGTCGATGCTGCCCCACTGAAGCTCGAGCTCCTCGATCTCCACGTTCGACGAGAGAACGGCGGCATCCATCGCGCCCCGCAGCGCTTCTCCGCGAAGCGTTCCTTCGAGCCCTTCCACGCGGGCGGAGGCGACGACGCCCTCGTCATCGATTCGACCCTCGCTCTGGACGCGGAACGACACGTTACCAGGCCATTGCTCGGGATCGGGCGTCAGTGCCGCAACATCGAGCAACTCCGCGGTAGTGTTGAGCGACCACGTGATGCCTGGGTACCAGGACACGTCGGCCGCGAGGGTCGCAAAGCCACTCTCCGTCTCGACCCGGGCCTCCGCGATGCTTGCTCCTGTGAGGGAGCCGGATGCCTCCAAGCCGAGATCCACGCCTGGGAGACCGGTCGTCACGAAGTCGCCCAGCAAGCTCACGCGGTAGTCGTCCGCCGCACCCCTCACTGTTCCTCGCGCTCGAAGCTCCTCGATCGGATCACCCTCGGCACCGACTTCGAAGCTCAGCTCGAAGTCCTCCAGCGAGCCCTCGAGTGTGACCTGGGCCTGGAGCGTCTCTCCCCGACCTTCCATCTCAACCCGATCCACCTCGACGATCACACCGGCCAGTAGCACTTCGACCGGGAGGTCAGGCAGGGTGGGCGGACCCTCCCGGGGCTCCGACATCGTCTCATCAGAGTTCGGCGGAAAGGTCGCCGGCACGAACGCGGTCACCCCGGTCACCTGGAGCGAGTCCACTTCGACCCGGCGCCGCAGAAGCGACAGAACCCGCCAGTCCACGACGAGACGATCCACATGGACGCGCGCGCCGAGGTGGTCCACGTCCACGTCACGAAGTGTCAGCGGCCCGCGCAGTGCTCCGTCGACCGATCCCACCGACACGGCGATCGGCGCCCGCGAGAGCCCGAAGGAGAGCGCCAGCCGGGTCCCGACAGGCGTCGCCACGAGCAAAGCCCCGAAAAGCAGCAGGGCGACCGATACGACGCCCGCTACGATCGCGAACCGACGGCCCCATCGAGCCAGGAGTGCCCGGGTCATCACAGATCTGGTCCGAAGACGAAGTGCACGCGCAGCGACTCGGCGGGGTTGCTCAGAGGGGACGCGAAATCCAGCCGAAGCAGGCCGAGCGGTGAAGCCCAGCGCACCCCGACCCCGACCCCGACTTCTGCATCGAAGTCACTGACTGAGTTCATGGCGTCGCCCGCGTCAGCGAACGTTGCCAGCCGCCATGATCGAACCACCTCGTAGTCGACCTCGAGACTCCCGACGAGCATGCTGGTTCCTCCGAAGAGGAGGTCGGCATCATCGCCGGGTCCGATCGACTCGAAGACGAAGCCACGGATGGACTGCGCGCCACCTGCGACGAGGCGGCGGGTCGGGGGCAGAAGTCCGAGGTCGTCGGTCACAATGTGGTCCCCCTCCGCGCGAGCAATGAAACGAGCGCGGGAGCCCAGCGAGCGGATCAGCTTTGAGGTCAGGGAAACGGAGAAGAAGGAGGCCGTGGAGAGCGCTCCGTCCAGGGCGCCACTCAGCGTGAGATCGATACGGTGGCCATGATCAACGATG
>JBDGVS010000062.1:0-9549 GCA_039585535.1 Gemmatimonadota bacterium
TGGACCGCTCTTTGCGATGACCGCCCCCGGCCGACGACATGGTGAGTCGGCCCAAAGGAGCATGGAGCGCCCCCGTCCAGCGCACGATCGTGTTTGCGCGGAGGCCGACGATCGTAACCAACCAGCCCTGATCTTCCACAGACGTCTTTTGATCTACGCGGCCTCCTCCACCATCCCCTCTCTGTGGAGGCACCATGAAAAAGCGGTATCTGATTCCGGTCGCACTCTTTCTCGCCATTGGAGTGTTCGTACCCGGGGACGAGGTCGCGGCCGACTGTGTCGACTGGTCCGGCTACACACGTCCATGCTCACAGACTGAGCAATTCGACTATTGCCTCACCACCGCCGTAGACGCGGCGGACCAGCGCGCGCGCGAAGGCACCGAGTCCTCACTGCTTCGCTACATCTCGTTCAACATCGACGTGGGGGCCTGCACCGCGTCCTATCTCCTTCCGTTCATCTAGGGCGTAGCATGCGACGGGTGTCGGTCTTCCTGGGCTGGGTCGTGACCCTCGCCGCATTGGGGTGGTGTGTCGACCTCGAGGTCGAGGGCGTTACCCAGGCACAGGGGGCCGGCACCCACGCCGCCCTTGCAGCACCACTGGACATACCCGTGGAGGCTTTCGAGTACGACGGTATCATGGACATCACGGACGCTGAGGCTGGTGACGACGTGTGGTTCATCCTGGATCGGAGAGCCTTCCGCGTGCACGTCCTCGGTCCCGGAGACCATGATGTGACCACTTTCGGTCGCGGCGGGTCGGGTGAGGGACAGTTGACCCGTCCGTCCGCGCTGGTACTCCACGGCGACACGGTCGTCGTCGTGGAGCAGCTCGGAGGTGTCGTACACCTCTTCGATGAATCGGGCCGGCACATCGCCGATCGACGCTTCCAGGTACCCGGGTGTCGAACCCCGGTGGTCTCCGACGCTGTATCTACCGCCGAAGGACTCACCTTCCTGGTCACCTGCCCCGGGGTCAGGCTGAACACCAAGGCGTTTGCAGCGCTCGAGAACGCCGGGGCGGACGCGAGCATACTGGCCTCGACCGCGGCTCGGCGGACCCCCCGCGACCGGATCGACCCCTTCTTTACCCCCGTCCTGGCTTCTCACCGGGACGGGATCCTTTTCGGGGCCACCGGAGATGCATGCCTTTCGGTGGTCGACCTTTCAGGCGTGTCCATCGGCCAAGAGTGCACAGCCTGGCTCGAGCGCCTGCCCGTGCCTGCGATGGAACAGACCCGCCTGACCAGAGTGCAGAATCGGTTGGCCACGCTCGCCGCTCGAATGGAATCGCCCGAGACGCTGCCTCCCTTCGACGCACTCTTTCCGCTCGGCGTCTCGAGCTACGCCTTCCGAGTTCCCACGCGGCACGGAGGCGGTTCGCGACAGCTTGCGGTCGAGCCTGGCAATACTGTCGCCGTCGCCCACCTGCCGGTGGCGCACTTCGTCTTCTCCGCCCCAGGCACAGCCCTCCTCGGCTGGGAGGGCGCGGAGGGGATCAGAATCGCACGGTACGATCTTCGGAAGTGACCAGACCGGGTGACTCACTCACCGGTCGACCTCGCCCCCTTTTTTTTCGTGTGCGAGCGGGTAGACTCTCCGCATGCGCATCCTGATCGTAGGCAACGGCGGGCGTGAGCACGCCCTTCTCTGGAAGCTGCGTCGGGACGCTCCCGGCGCCCAATTCTTCGCGACCCGCCCGAATGGCGGGATGGCGTCGCTGTGCGAAGCCGTAGAGCTAGCCCCGGGCGACATCGAGGCCCTCGCGGGCTGGGCGGGGGGCCACCACATCGACCTCACCGTGGTCGGGCCCGAGGCTCCACTCGCGGCTGGTATCGTGGATCGCTTTCGCTCAAAAGGGCTGCCGATCTTCGGGCCGTCACGAGCCGCGGCACGTATCGAAGCCAGTAAGGCGTACGCCAAGGATCTCCTCCGCAACGCGAACGTCCCGACGGCAGCGCACCGAACGTTCAGCAATCGCGAGGGAGCCATCGCGTGGGTACGCGAGCAGGGAGCGCCCATCGTGGTGAAGGCGAGTGGGCTCGCGGCCGGAAAGGGTGCTGTAGTGTGCATGAGCCTCGATGAAGCCTTCGAAGCGATCGACGCCATGCTGGGCTCCTACGAATTCGGCGAGGCTGGCACGGAGATCGTGATCGAGGAGTTCATGGAAGGGGAAGAACTTTCGGTCTTCGCAGTCTGTGACGGGAAAGACTTCGTCGTACTCCCTGCGGCCCAGGACCACAAACGCGTCGGCGAAGGCGACAGCGGGCCGAATACCGGTGGGATGGGAGCCTATGCCCCGGTCTCCATCGCAACGCTGGAGCTCCTCGACGAGGCGTGCTCCGAGGTAATTGCTCCCACCCTCGCGGCCCTCGCCGCCGACGGCGCTCCCTTTCAGGGGCTGCTCTACGCCGGGCTCATGAACACACTGGAAGGACTCAAGGTCGTCGAGTTCAACTGTCGCTTCGGGGACCCGGAGACCCAGGTGGTGCTTCCGCTCCTCTCGTCATCCCTCCTCGATCTCATGATGACGGTCGCGGAGGGCGGCTCGCTTTCGGGGCGCAGAATCGAAGTGGCCGACGGAGCAGCCGTGACGACGGTCGTAGCCTCGGGCGGATATCCGGGCAGCTACGAAAAGGAAAAACCGATCACCATTCCCGACGATTTCGGGGACGACGTGACGGTTTTTCACGCCGGCACGCGAATCCACGACGGCACGCTGGTCACGTCCGGTGGACGCGTGCTCGCCGTCACCGCTCGAGCACCGACGTTCTCGGCAGCCGCAGACGCGAGCCGGGCGGCGGCCGAACGGATCGAATTCGAGGGCGCTTTCCTTCGTACTGATATCGGGTGGCGCGAACGCCGGCGAGCCGATCGAAACAACCAGGCCGACGAGGACGAAATCGAATGATTATCACGACGACGAACTCGATCGAGGGCAGCCGCGTCGAAGAGTACCTCGGGATCGTGATGGGAGAGGCCATCATCGGAGCCAACATCTTCAAGGACCTGTTCGCCGCAGTCCGTGACGTCGTGGGTGGACGAGCGGGGGCGTATGAAGACGCGCTCCGTTCAGCCCGTCAGGAGGCGCTGCGAGAGATGTCGAATCGAGCCAAGGAAGTGGGTGCCAACGCGATCATCGGTGTCGATATCGACTACGAAGTGATCGGAAAGGCCGGCAGCATGCTCATGGTCACGTCCGCTGGAACTGCCGTCCGACTCGGGGAGCCCGGCGCCTAGCGTCCGGGAACCCCGTTCGCGGGGACCGATCCATGCCCGAGCTGCCCGAAGCGGAAACCATCGTTCGGGGACTGCGCCCGGCGATCGTCGGACTCACGATCGCCCGGGCGGACGTCCTCAAAGCGGATATCCTGCGCGAAGCGAAGCGAACGTTCGGCCCGAAGGTCCGGGGCCGCACCATCGAATCAGTCGAACGGCGGGCGAAGAACGTCCTGATCCTCCTCGACGGCGAGCGGCGAATCGCGGTCAATCTGGGCATGACGGGCAAACTACTCCCCTTCGTGCAACCTCCACGAGGGCCCGGCCGCCCAACCCACCCGGCAGTACGCTTCCGCTTCACCGACGGGTCGATCCTCGTTTTCGACGACACGCGTCGCTTCGGCACGGTCGAATGCCTCTCAGACGAAGAATGGCAGGTACGCGAGGCACGCTTCGGTCCGGAGCCACTCGACCCGAAGTACACGCCAGCCGCCCTGCATCAGGCGCTCACGCAATCGCGCTCGCCGGTGCGGTCATGGCTCCTCGACCAGAGAAAGATCGCCGGCGTCGGGAACATCTACGCCGCCGAGGCGCTCTTCCTATCCGGGATCCATCCGCTTCGGGAGGCACGCGCTGTCACGACAGCGGAGGCGATCCGCTTGCATCAGGCAATCCACGACGTGCTCAGCGACGCGATCGACGAGGGAGGCACGACCATCCGCGACTACAGGAACGCGATCGGCGGCGAAGGCGGCTACGCCAGTCTCCTCTTCGTCTACGGCCGAGATGGCAAGGCCTGCCGAAGGTGTGGAGGTGACATCGAACGCGTGGTGCTTTCGAATCGCTCGGCCTTCTTCTGCCCGGTATGTCAGCCTTCGCCAGCGTGACAATCATGGCCCGCGGACTTCGGCGAACATCGCGCCCACGAGGAGTGGATTGCCTTCGCGGCGCCCTCTCACTCGGGATGCTGGGAATCGCGTTGCCTCTCACGGCTCAAGTGCCCGAGACCACGCCCCCGGCCTCGACTCAGTCGGACGATATCGGAAGTCGACTGCCTGTCCGACGCGTCGTCCTCGACAATGGGATGCGGGTTCTGCTCCTCCCCCGCCCCGGTGCTCCGACGATCTCATTCGTAATGCAGCTCGGCGTCGGTGGCGTCCACGAAGCGCCGGGAACCACGGGGATCGCTCACCTACTCGAGCACATGCTCTTCAAGGGCTCCGAGACCGTTGGCACCTCTGATGTGGCGGCCGAGCGCGAGCTCTTCGCCGACATGGACGCGAAACACGAGGAGCTCCTCGCGGCTCGGACCGAGGGCGACACGATCCAGGCCCAACGACTCGCCGAGGAGATCGACGCGCTGGAGGATCAGGCTCGAGAGTTCGTCGTGCCCAACGAGTTCGACCGGATTCTCACGCGCGCTGGGGCGCAGGGGCTCAACGCGACCACCACGAACGAAGCGACGACATACTTCGTAGAGTTCCCTTCGAATCGCGCAGAACTCTTCTTCGCGCTCGAATCCGACCGTATGGCAAATCCCGTCTTCCGGGAGTTCTATTCGGAACGCGACGTCGTCATGGAAGAGCGTCGGATGAGGGTCGACACCAGCCCCGGTGGAGCACTGTACGAGGCGCATATGAGGGCCGCGTTCGCCGTGCACCCCTACGGTCAACCCGTCGTGGGGACGATGGACGACCTGGAGGCACTCCGCCGCGCGGATGTCGAAGCGTACTACCAACGCTTCTACGGGCCTGGCAACGCCGTGCTCGTGGTAGTCGGAAGCTTTGATCCCGATCAGATCGAGGGGTGGGCACGAGCCTACTTCGGATCCATCCCCGCAGGAGACAAGCCCCCAGCTGTGACGATTGTAGAACCCCTGCAAAGCGCCGAGCGGAGGGTCGAAGTCAGGTGGGACGCACAGCCTGCCCTCCGCATCGGATGGCACGTACCCGAAGCCGCACACCCGGACGCACCGGCACTGGCGATGCTCTCCGTGATTCTCACCGGCGGTCGCACATCTCGCCTCTACCGGAGCCTCGTAACCGAACGGAAGATCGCTGCTCAGATCTTCAGCTCGATGGGTCCAGGGACGCAGTACCCTCAGCTCTTTCAGATCGACGCCGCACCGATTCATCCGAATACGCCGGCCAGCCTGGAAGCTGAGATCTACGCCGAGATCGCTCGTCTGGTGGAGAGCGGCCCTACCGAGGACGAGGTCGCGCGGGTCCGAAACCAGATCGCCGCAGGGTCGGTCCGACGGATGACGTCCAATCTGGGGCTCTCTTTCCAGCTGGCCGGCTCCGAATCGCTCCTGGGTGACTGGCGAGAGACCTTTCGCGCCTCCGCCCGTCTCCAGGAGGTCACGCCCGAGGACGTCCGTCGGGTCGCGTCCCAGTACCTGGTGGTCGTGAATCGTACTGTGGCGACGCTCGTACCCACGAAGACGCCGTGAGGACGGTTCACCGCCCGTTCGCAGGCCGCGGACAGCGCGCTTCTTTCGTGCCACAGGCCGCCCTTGTGCTGAGCGCGCTCGCTCTGGCTCCGTGGATCGCCGACGCCCAGGTCGAGACTTCGCGGGCCAGCGAGGCCGGGGCGACACTGACCCCCAGGGAGGCCGCGGAGCGACTCACGCACGCCCCCCTGGCGTTCGAGCAGCCCGAAGTGGCCAAGCACGAGGTCGGAGGCGTCCAGGTGATCCTCCTCGAGGATCGGGACCTGCCCCTGGTCACCGTGGCGACCTATGTACGCGGCGGTTATGGCCTGTTCGGCCGCGAGAAGTACGCCGCAGGCATGGGGCTTCCAGCGCTGCTCCGCTATGGCGGCACAAGAGGACGCTCGCCGGAAGAAGTCGACCGGGAGATCGAGACGTATGCGTTCCAACTCGCCTTCGGCACGAGCGGAGGGAGCGTAACGGCGTCCGTGAACACGTTGACGGAGCATCTGCCCGCCGCGATCCGACTCTGGGCAGACATGCTCACCGCACCTCGCTTCGATGCGGACGAGATCGACTCGTGGCGCGCGCGCCAGCTCGAGGGAGTACTCCGTCGTGTCGACGACCCGGGGCGTCTCGCGTACTCCGAACTCAATCGTCTCTTGTTCGGCGATCATCCCATCGGTTGGGAAACGGATGCGGCCGACCTCGCCACGGAACGACTGCGGCCTGAGGTATTCGAGGAGCTACACGCGAGTATCGTCTGTCGCGAGAACATGATTCTCGGGGTGACGGGCGACACCGACTGGGCATCGATCGAGCCCCTGCTCGCAGACTTCGTCGACGACGTGCCTCCATGCCTCGTCGAGCTGCCTGAAGCACCGGTTCCAGAGATTCGTCGGGCGGCCGGCATATTCTTGATCGAAAAGGACCTCGCACAATCCGTGGTCGTGATGGCGCACCCGACGACCGTCAAACTTGCGGACGACCCGGAGTATTACGCCGCCATGATCGGGAATTCGATCCTCGGCGGCGGTGGCTTTTCCAGCCGCATGTTGGGCAGGGTACGCACCGAAGAAGGGTACGCCTACTCCGCGACATCTCTGTGGACAACGCCTCGCAAACACGAAGGCATCGTAGGCGCCACGACACGGACTCGGCCCGAGAACACGGCCCCTGCGATCGAACTCATCCTCGCGACCATGAGCGAACTCCGAGAGGAGGCGCCGACCGAGGAGGAAGTCGGTACCACCGTCGATCGTCTTGTGAACGGCTTTGTTTTCAACTTCGATTCGCCCGCCCGAATCGTGTCTCGCACGATGTATTACCTCGCGCAGGACCTCCCCGAAGACTGGCTCGAGAGATACCTGCAGGGAGTTCAGCAGGTGACGCCGGATCAGATCCGGGCTGTATTCGCCGAACATCTGCGACCCGAAGAGATGACGATTCTCGTCGTAGGCGACCCTGCGGTGATCGCGGATGACCTCGCCAGACTGGGCCCTGTGCACATTCTCGAAGTCCGCTGATCCCGTGGGGCTACCTTCGAGGGCTCCACCGGACCCATCTTCATCATCTCGATCCCTGAAGGAGCGTCAGCCGCATGGCCCGTGTTCTCGTAATCGATGACGACGAGGAGATCCGCACGCTGGTCTCGGCCATGCTGGAACGAGCGGGTCATAAGCCCGAAGTCGCGAGTAGCGGCGGGGAAGGGCTGCGGATGTTCGGTCAGAAGAGGGCGCACCTCGTACTCACCGACATCAACATGCCGGGAATCGACGGGCACGAGGTGATCGCAGCCCTCCGAGTGCTGCACAAGGACGTGCCGATCATCGCGATGTCCGGCGGTAGTGAGATCGCGAAGGACGAGCTGCTCCTGAAGGCCTCCCGGATGGGGGCGTCCGAGGTAATCATGAAGCCGTTCGAGTTCGAACAGCTCGCGGGAGCGGTGGCCCGTTCCCTGGGGTTGTGGCGCGCAGGCTGATTTTCGCGCGGCCTCGTCGCTAGGCGCGACCCCAGTGGATCGCCGCGATCCCACCCGACACCAACTTCCACCCCACGTCACTGAACCCGACCGACTCGAAGAGCGCTCCCAGGTCTGTGGGTCCGGGGAACTCCTTTACGGACTCCGGGAGGTAGGTGTACGCCCACGGGTGACCCGAGACGATTCGGCCGACCAGCGGCAGGATGTTGTGGAAGTAGAAGAGGTAGCCGGCGCGCATGACCGGGTTCGGCGGAACCGTGAACTCGAGCACTACCAATCGACGCCCTGGCTTAAGCACTCTGCGGAACTCGGCCAGTCCGACGTCCAGCTTCGCCAGATTGCGGACGCCGAAGCCCACCGTCGCGCCATCGAAGACATCGTCGGCAAAGGGAAGTCGAAGCGAATCACCACACACGGATTGAACCGCAGCATCAGTGATCTTCGGTGAACCCGTGACCAGCATGGGGTGGGCGAAGTCCGACGCCATGACCTGACCTCGGAAGCCCTTCCTGCGCGCCAGTTCAAGCGAGAGATCGAACGTTCCAGCGCATGCATCGAGGAAGGTCCCCTCCGGTGCGTCCGACCACTCGAGCAGGTCGACCGATTTCCGACGCCACGAACGGTCGATGTTCATGCTGAGGATGTGGTTCAGCAGATCGTAACGGGGCGCGATCTCCGAAAAGATCTGCTGGACCTGCTTCTCGCGGTCTGCTCCGGACTTCGGGGCAGCTTCAGATGTGGAATGCATGACAGAGATCCGACGGCCGCGTAACTTTCGAGGGTCCTAGCCGATGCCGGAGACGGCGCGGCGGGCCGAAAGCTACGGGAAGCGGACGAGGCACTCAACGACAACGCCGTACCCCGGGCGCATGCGAAGGACCCCATCGAAACTGTGGGAGGCGTGCACCCGTAGGGCGAAACGATGAGCACTGACATCGCCTCCCTGCCGCGCGCCACCAACCGATGGCTCGTTCACACCAGGCAGGACGAGAAACCACTGGCCTCTCCGGATTACGCGACGCTCGAAGACCGCGAGCTGGCGACCCTCGCCGCACGCGGCCAGGAGTCCGCGTTTCGCGAGCTCCTAACCCGTTACGAACGGCCTGTCTTCTCGTTGATCTATCGCATGGTGCGCGATCGCACCCTCGCGGAAGATCTCGCCCAGGAAGCGTTCATTCGTGCGTTCAACGCGATCGGCTCTTACAAGACCAGTTACAAATTCAGTAACTGGATTCTGAAGATCGCGAACAACCATACGATCGATCACTTGCGGAAGCGGAAGCTGGACACGGTCTCCATCGACGGCTCGCCCCATGCGCGAACGGCCGACGAGATCAGCCAGAGTCGCGTGGTCATCGAGTCCCGCGGCGAGAATCCGGAGGAGTACGTCGAGCACCGGGAACTCGGGAGTCAGATCGAAGCCGCCATCGGAGAGCTTCGAGAGGAGTACCGGACGGTGATCGTGCTCCGCCACGTGGAGGGGTACGCCTACGACGAGATCGCCGAGGTGATGGATCTCCCGCTGGGCACGGTGAAAACGTACCTCCATCGCGCCCGAGGCGAGTTAAGAAAATCTCTGGCTCACCTGGATGCGTAACCCATGATGAATCTGCCCAACGTTCAGCAACTGCAGGGAGATGCGGGTCTTCAGATGTCGAGATCTTCGAAGGCTCTTTTCTTGAAACTCGGCGTATTCGACATGCGTAGTGCCGAGTGGATCACGGGACGAGCCCGAGACCCGAACGACCCAGGAGTATCACGGTGACCGACCGACTTCCTCACGAGCATCTGAGCGCCCAGCGCATGCAGGCGTTCCTCGACGGCGAGCTTCCCTCTCGGGACGTTGCGTCGGTCGAGGAGCACCTGACAGGCTGTGCGCGCTGCTCGTCCGAGTTGGACGGTTGGAGGGTCCTGTTC
>JBDGVS010000063.1:0-9416 GCA_039585535.1 Gemmatimonadota bacterium
CGAACTCGGCCAGATCGCGTTCGTCGTCACCGTTCTACTTGCGGGAGCGCTCTTGACGAGGATCCCGTTCCGGCGTCCGACATGGTCGGTGAACGTACCGACGTATGCGATCGGTTCGCTGGCATCGTTTTGGTTGATTCAGCGCATCGCGTCCTTCTAGTGACGTACTGCGCGCGTGATCGCACTAAGGAGTCTTGGATGAAACTCTCGACACTTTACCTCGCACCACTCGCGGTGGCCGCCATCCTCGCGGGGTCGGTATCGGCCCAGGTCCTTCCCACCGAGGAGAAGGATCTCGAGGCCGCGTTCGGGGGCAAGCACTTCTCCCCGTACGCCGGTCGCGGCTTCCCCACCCAGGTGTTCTGGGGGGACACGCACCTTCACACGGCGCTCTCGCTGGATGCGGGTGCGTTCGGCAACCGACTGGGCATGGATGAGGCGTACCGTTTCGCCCGAGGCGAGGAAGTGACCGCGTCGATGGGTGAGCGGGCCAAGCTGTCGCGCCCGCTGGACTTTCTCGTGATCTCCGATCACTCGGACGGGATGGGCTTCATCCCCCGCATCATCGCCGGCGACCCGTACTTCATGAGCGATGAAACCGGACGACGCTGGAACGGTCTCATCAACGAGGGCGGGCAATCCGCGGTGACCGCGGCGATCGAGATGATCGACAAGTTCTCGCGGGGTGAGTTCCCGTTCAAGCCGAACGACCCGACGATCATGCGCCCGGTGTGGGACGATGTCGTCGCCGCGGCGGAGAAGTACAACGAGCCCGGTCGCTTCACCGCATTCATCGGCTACGAGTGGACGTCGTTGACCCCTCCCGGCAACAACCTCCACCGAAACGTCATCTTCCGCGACAACGGCGACAAGGCCTCGCAGGTCCTTCCGTACACGGCGACCGACAGCATCGATCCGGAAGACCTGTGGGCGAACATGGCGGCCTACGAGGCAAAGACCGGCGGGCGGGTACTGGCGATCCCCCACAACGGAAACCTCTCGAACGGCCTCATGTTCGCCGTCGAGACCATGGACGGCAAGCGACTCGATCAGAACTACGCCGAGCGCCGCCAGCGATGGGAGCCTCTGTACGAGATTTCCCAGATCAAGGGTGATGGCGAGGCACATCCGTTCCTGTCCCCCAACGACGAGTTCGCCGACTACGAGACGTGGGACAAAGGGAACCTGAACTTCAGCGAGATGAAGACCGACGACATGCTCCAGTACGAGTACGCACGGTCGGGTCTCAAACTCGGCCTCCAACTCGAGGACAAGCTAGGCGTCAACCCGTTCAAGTTCGGGTTCATCGGCTCCACCGATGCGCACACGTCGTTGCCGGCGGTGGAAGAGGAGAACTTCTTCGGTAAGCACTCCGGTGTCGAGCCGGAGGCCGATCGTTGGCAACACCCCACACTTCGTGGCCCTACCGTCAGCATCATGGGTTGGGAGCAGGCGTCCTCGGGTTACGCCGCAGTTTGGGCCACGGAGAACACCCGGGCCGCTCTCTTCGACGCCATGGAGCGCAAGGAGACGTACGCCACCACCGGCCCGCGCATGACGATTCGCTTCTTCGGCGGTTGGGATTTCGACTCAGCCGATGCGAACACGCGGACCCCCGGACCCCTCGGGTACTCCAAGGGCGTTCCCATGGGCGGCGATATGAGGTCGGCCCCCGCCGGAAAGACCCCGTCGTTCCTCATCGCGGCGCTCAAGGATCCGATGGGCGCAAACCTCGACCGCATTCAGGTCATCAAGGGTTGGTACGCGGGCGGAAAGCTGCACGAGAAGATCTACGACGTCGTGGTCTCCGACGATCGACCGATCGGCGCCGACGGCCGCTGCGGTCAGGCGGTGGGGAGCACGGTCGACGTGCCCAACGCGACGTACTTCAACACCATCGGTGATCCGGAGCTGATCACGGTGTGGGAGGATCCGGAGTTCGATGCGAATGCACGGGCGTTCTACTACGTGCGTGTGATCGAGATCCCGACCCCCCGCTGGATGGCGTACGAAGTGAAGCGGTACGGAATCGACGTCCCGGACGAGGTCGAGATGGTCACGCAAGAGCGTGGTTACACGTCGCCCATCTGGTACACGCCCTAACTCATGAATTCACGACCGAGTCTTGAAGGAGTTCCGTCAATGAAATCCGCACTCTTCATCGTGAGCGCTTCGCTCGTGCTGGCCTCCGGCGCGTCGGCGCAAGGTCACGGTGAGTCCTACGGGGTAGACGACATCAAGTCGCCCGAGAAATCGTACTCGCCCTTCGTGGGCGAGACGTACGCCAAGAACGTCTACTGGGGAGACACGCATCTCCACACGTCGAACTCGTTCGATGCCGGGTTCGTGAACGACAAGGTCGGACCCGAGGAAGCGTTCCGCTTCGCACGAGGCGAGACGATCCTCGCGTCGGGCGGCATGCAGGCTCAGCTCGTTCGGCCGCTCGACTTCCTCGTGGTCTCTGATCACGCCGAGTACCTCGGGCTCACGCCGGCGCTTCGCAGTTCGAACCCCCTCCTTCTCCAGGAAGAGGCGGGGCGGCGCTGGCATGGGGCGATGAAGAGCGGTGAGTACGAGCAGATCTATCAGGCGGCGATGGAGGCGATCCGAAGCACCGCGATGCGTGAGGAGAAAATCAAGAACGAGGACTTCAAGCGTTCGATGTGGGAGGAGAGCGCGGCGATCGCCGATCGCATGAACGACCCCGGGTTGTTCACCGCGTTCATCGGCTACGAGTGGACGTGCATGCCCAAGGGTAACAACCTCCACCGGGTCGTCATCTTCAAGGATGATGCGAGCCGGGCGACCCAAGTCGTGCCCTTCTCGCTCTTCGACAGCGAGGATCCGGAGGATCTCTGGGCGTACATGGCGGCCTACGAGGCAAAGACCGGCGGCAACGTCCTCGCCATTCCTCACAACGGGAACCTCTCCAACGGCACCATGTTCGCGGTGGAGCGGTTCAATGGTGGACGGCTCACCCGCGACTACGCCGAGACTCGCATGAAGTGGGAGCCGCTCTACGAGGTCACCCAGATCAAGGGTGATGGTGAAACCCACCCCGCACTCTCCCCCAACGACGAGTTCGCGGACTACGGAACGTGGGACAAGGGGAACCTCCCCGGCACCCAGGCCAAGACCGAGGACATGCTCCAGTACGAGTACGGGCGCTCCGCGCTGAAACTCGGCCTCGAGTACGAGAAGAAGCTCGGCGTGAACCCCTTCAAGTTCGGCATGATCGGCTCCACCGACAGCCACACCGGCCTCGCGTCAGCCAAGGAGGACAACTTCTTCGGCAAGCACTCCGGCCTCGAGCCGGATACGCACCGGGCCACCGACCACAAGGTGCTCGAGTCGCCGATCGACCCCAACCTCACCACGTGGGGCTGGGAGCAGGTCGCCGGCGGACTGGCCGGGGTGTGGGCCCGCGAGAACACCCGCGAGGCGTTGTTCGAGGCCATGGAGCGGAAGGAAACCTACGCGACCACCGGTTCCCGGATGAAGGTTCGCTTCTTCGGCGGTTGGGACTTCACGGAGAACGACGTTCTTCAGTCGAGCCCGGCCAAGGTCGGCTACGAGCGGGGCGTACCCATGGGCGGCGACCTGCACGCCGGTCCCGCGGGCGCATCGCCATCTTTCATGGCGTGGGCGTTGCGAGACCCCGAGGGCGCGAACCTCGATCGTATCCAGATCGTGAAGGGGTGGATGGACGCCGGCGGCGAGCTTCACGAGAAGGTGTACGACGTGGCGTGGTCAGGAGATCGGGTGCCAGGCGCCGACGGTAAGCTTCCCAGTGTGGGCAGCACCGTCGACGTGGAGAACGCCACGTACACGAACACCATCGGCGATGTTCTGCTGTACGCGGTGTGGACGGATCCCGACTTCGACGCGAGCGAGCGGGCGTTCTACTACACCCGCGTGCTCGAGATTCCGACCCCGCGGTGGACGGCGTACGACAAAAAGTACTTCGGACACGAGCTGGCGGACGGGGTCCCGATGATCACGAACGAACGCGCGTACACGTCGCCGATCTGGTACACGCCGGAAGGCTGACTCACGACCCGACGGAGAATCCGTCTCGATGCCGGTCTCGATGGAGGTGCAGTGTGTCGCGAGCGACGCTTCTGGATTTGAAGACGAGGATGTCGAAGGACATCATCGGTCAAGAGCACATCATCGAGCGGATTCTGATCGGGCTCCTCGCCAACGGGAACCTCTTGGTGGAAGGCCTTCCCGGCCTCGCCAAGACTCGCGCGGTGAAGAGCCTGGCCAAACATCTCGATGCCGGTCTGTCCCGGATTCAGTTCACCCCTGATCTGCTTCCGTCGGACGTGACCGGAACCGAGGTTTATCACTCCGATAACGGGAAGAGCGAGTTTCGCTTCGACCCGGGCCCCATCTTCAACAACCTGATCCTCGCCGACGAGATCAACCGCGCGCCGGCAAAGGTTCAGGCCGCGCTGCTGGAAGCGATGGAGGAACGTCAGGTCACGGTTGCGGGCACTACGCACAAGATGCCAGACCTCTTCCTCGTGATGGCCACCCAGAATCCCATCGAGCAGGAGGGCACCTACCCCCTGCCCGAAGCCCAGATGGATCGTTTCATCATGCACGTGTCGATCGGCTATCCCGACGAGGAGTCGGAGGGCGCCATCATTCGACTCGTGCGCGGGGAGGAATCTGGAAGCAAGGCCAAGGCCGCGTCCGGTTCATCCTCCGATGCCCCCCCGTCGATCACCCAGGAGTCGATCTTCGCCGCGCGGCGCGAGATCCACGCCATCCACGTTTCCGACGTGGTCGAGCGGTACATGGTCGACCTCGTGTTCGCCACCCGGTATCCGGAGCGCTACGGGGAACCCGTCGAGAACTGGATCACGGTCGGGGCGAGCCCCCGGGGCGCGATCGCGCTCGACAAGTGCTCGCGGGCACACGCGTGGCTTCACGGCCGCGATCATGTGACCCCCGACGACGTCCGTGCCATCGCGCCCGACGTCCTTCGCCATCGTCTCATGTTGAGCTATCAGGCCAACGCGGCGGGTGTGAGCGCGCAGAACGTGGTGGATGAACTCATCAAGGTCGTGGCCGTCGCCTAGGAGCAAGCCGATGGCCGAGGGCGTCTACGTATCGCTCGACGATCTCATCCGCGTTCAACACCGCGCGACGAGCTTCAGCTTTCTTCCCCGGCAACCTGTTCACAGCCTGCTGTCGGGCCGGCATGCGTCGCGCATACGCGGTCGCGGCCTCGACTTCGAGGAGATTCGCGGCTACCTCCCCGGCGACGACGTGCGCTCCATCGATTGGCGGGTGACCGCGCGAACGCGAACGCCGCATGTGCGGGTGTACACCGAGGAGCGGGACCGACCCGCGATTCTCGTCGTCGATCAACGCCTCTCGATGTTCTACGGGAGCGTACGGGCGATGAAGTCGGTCACCGCGGCCGAGCTGGCCGCCGCCGGGGCGTGGCGGGTGGTCGACAGCGGCGATCGTGTGGGCGCAGTGGTGTTCGACGACACCGGGTTCGACGAGATCCGCCCCCATCGGAGCCGGTCCACCGTGATGCGGATCCTCCGCACCCTCGTGGACAAGAACCAGGCGCTTCGCGCGGACTCGCTGCAGAGCCCCACGCCATCGATGTTGAACGACGTACTCGACGGCGTCGCCCGGGTCGCCGGCCACGATCACATCGTCGCGATCATCAGCGACTTCGACGGCGCCGACGAAACGACCACGCGCCTGGTCACGAAGATCTCCCAGCACAACGACGTGATCGCGATCCCCGTCTACGATCCGACGTCCACCAACCTCCCCGACTCGGGGCGGATCATGGTGAGCGACGGCGAGCTTCAGATCGAGCTCGACCTCGGCAAGGAATCCACCCGGCAACGGGTGATCGAGATGGCCGACAAACGACTCGCGTCGGTCATGGCGTGGCAGAGCGAATTGGGCGTGCCCGTCATGCCCATCTCCACCGCCTCGGACAGCCTGGATCAGGTACAGACCCTCATCGGTGGCGCCCGGCGCGCGCGCCGAACGTAGGGGGACCGGATGGGTACACCGCACGGGCTCCACGACATCGTGCTCCCCGAACCGGTGAGCTGGATGCCGCAAACCATCGGGTGGGCGATCGTGCTGGCGATCCTGCTCATGGTCGCGCTGGTCCTGGCCATTCGCATGCGTCGCCGGTGGAGAGCGAACGCGTATCGTCGGCGCGCCCTCGGCGAGCTCGATCGCATCGAGTCCGCTGCGCGCGAAGCCGACCCCCAGATAGCATTGGCCGACCTACCGGAACTGATCAAGCGAACCGCATTGGCTCAGTACCCCCGCCCCTCGATTGCCGCGCTCAGCGGAAAGCCGTGGCTTCGCTTCCTCGATGAGAGCTACGGCGGGAGCGGCTTCTCCGACGGACCGGGCCGCCACCTGCTGTCGTTGGCGTACGGGCCGCGGGATGCACTCGACGTGACTCCCGAGGAGTCGGGAGCGCTCATCGCGCTCGTCCGGCAGTGGGTTCGGAGGCACCGTGTTCGAGTTTAGTTTCCTCTGGGCGTTCGCCCTTCTGCCCGCGCCCCTGATCGTATGGTGGCTTCTGCCCCCGCACCGCGACCGGGTCGAGTCGATTCGGGTCCCCTTCTTCGAGCGCGTGAGCACCTCGGTGGGCGCTTCCCCCTCCCGCGGCGGCGCCGTCATTCCCCGCACCTGGCTCCAGAAGATCGTGGCGCCCTTGATCTGGATCCTCCTCGTCACCGCAATGGCGGGACCGCGCGTCGTAGAGCCGCCGATCGAGAAGATCGAGTCGGCTCGGGATCTCCTCCTCGCCGTGGACCTCTCCGGTTCGATGTCGACACGCGACATGGTCGACCCCGACGGCGAATCGATGCCGCGGCTCGACGCGGTGAAGCAGGTCCTCGACGAATTCGTCGCCCGTCGTGAGGGCGATCGCATCGGCGTGGTCGTGTTCGGGAATCAGGCGCTCCTCCAGGCCCCGTTCACCCAGGACCACGATCTCGTGCGCGCCATGCTCGGACAGACGCGGGTTCGAATGGCGGGATCCCAGACCATGCTGGGCGATGCGATCGGGCTCGCCATCAACGTGTTCGAGAACAGCGAGGCCGAGGATCGCGTGCTGGTGCTCCTCACCGACGGGAACGACTCCGGAAGCAAGGTCCCGCCGATCCAGGCGGCCGAGATCGCGGCCGATCACGAGCTAACCGTGCACACGATCGCGATGGGCGATCCGGCGAGCACGGGCGAAGCGGAGATGGATACCGAAACGCTGGAGGCGGTCGCCGCGGCCACCGGCGGCCGGGCGTTCCGGGCCGACGATCGAGAGGAGCTCGAGGACATCTACCGGCGAATAGACGAGCTCACCCCGATCGACGTGACGACGACGTCGTACAACCCGACCCGTCCCCTCACGCACTGGCTGCTGGGGGCGTCGATCCTTCTCGCCCTCGCCTACCACCTGGTGATGTCGATAGCGTGGGCCGCACGAAACAGCCGGGGGCAGCATGCCTGACCTCGCCCTACTCGAAGCCCTTCACTTCCTTCGCCCCTGGTGGCTCGTGGCCATCGTGCCCGCGATCGCGCTCTGGCTTTTCATCCGGCGCCGCACGGATGCCTCTCAACGAATGCGGCGGGTCATCGCGCCCCACCTGCTCTCGCATCTGACCGTGGGGGGCGACACGCGGGCCCGGCTTCAGCCGGTGCATCTCGTGTCCGGGTTCATCGTGCTCGGCGCCATCGGCACCGCGGGCCCCACGTGTGAACGGGAGATCCCGCCATTCACCGAGGACACCGCACCCCTGGTCGTCGCGATCGATCTCTCCCGCACGATGAACGCAACCGACGTGCAGCCGTCGCGTCTCTCGCGGGCGAAGATCAAGTTCCGCGACATCATGGATCTCCGGCGAGGCTCGCCGACCGGGCTCATCGTCTACGCGGGCACCGCCCACACCGTCCTCCCCCTCTGCGACGATCCCGACGTGTTCGAGCCGTTTCTCGATGCCCTGCAAACCGACATCATGCCCATGCCGGGCAAGGATGCATCGAGAGCGCTGGCCCTGGCCGAGACGTTGCTCGCCGATGAGCCGACCCCGGGGTCGATTCTCTTCTTGACCGACGGTATCGCGGAGTCCCACGCCGAAGCATTCGCCTCCCATGCCGATCGCACGCAGGATGCGGTGCTCGTTCTCGCAATCGGAACCCCGGAAGGCGGGCCCGTTCGCGAGCCCGACGGTCGATTCGCGACCGACACCGACGGCCGCCGACTCGTCGCCTCGCTCGACCTGGCCGGCTTGAACGCACTCTCCGGCGCGGCGGGCGTATTCACGACCCGTACGAGCCCCGACGACGACGACGTTCGCCGGATCGAGCGTCGCATTCAGAGTCATCTTCGCCGCGCACAGTCGGAGGATCCGGACGCACGCTGGCGAGACGCCGGCCCCGCCCTCGCGCTTCCCATGCTCATCCTCGGGCTCCTCTGGTTCCGGCGCGGGTGGACGGTTCGGTGGAGCGCCGCGATACTCGTGTTCGCCACCCTCACCGGTTGCGGTAGCGCACCGCGGGAGAAAGCCGGTTTCATCGACCTCTGGCTCACGCCCGATCAGCAGGGTCGGATGGCGTTCGACGATCTCGAGTTCGCAGCGGCGGCCGAGGCATTCGAGGATCCGCTGTGGAAAGGCGTGGCGTTTTACCGAACGGGAGACATGGAGGCGGCCATCGACTGGTTCGCTCGCTCGAGATCGCCGGAAGCCGACTTCAACATGGGCAACGCATACGCGGTTCTCCACCGCTACGCCGAAGCGGTGGCCAGTTACGATGCCGCGCTCGCCGATCGCCCGGAGTGGGTCGAGGCTCGGGAAAACCGGGAGTGCGTGAAGGGCCTGATGGACGCTCAGTCCGACGAGCCGCCCGAACGAGCCGAGGGAGGTGAGCCGTCATTCAATCCGGATGAGGAGGAAGCGAGCGGTCTCGAGCTGCCGGTTCCGGATCCTGGAACCATGGAGGAGGAACCGCCCCCGACGGCCGAGTTGTGGCTTCGGCGGCTGCAGACCACGCCCGCGGACTTCCTGCGAAAGCGGTTCGCGATTGAAATGGCGGCTCAGCTGGAATCGACTCGGGAGAACAAACGGTGATCCGCCTAGCCCGCATTGCCCCGCTTGCCCTCATGGCAATGTGCGTGTGCGCCGACATCGCTCTCTCGGATTCCCCCGCCACCCGGCCCCGAGCGCGGGCCAAACTGGAAACCGCCTCCCCCATCGTGGTTGGCCAGCCGGTGACCGTATTCGTCGAGGTGCTGGCACCGGGTTGGTTCACCGGCGCTCCCGAGTGGCCGAACGTCGACATCCCCGGCGCTCTCACCCTCTTTCAGTGGAAGGGTGGGATCAACTTCACGGAGTCGATCGACGGTGAAACGTGGGCCG
>JBDGVS010000064.1:0-10183 GCA_039585535.1 Gemmatimonadota bacterium
CCGGCGTCGAGGGCGTACGGCAGGGGATCGCGTCACCGATCGGCAGCCTGACGCAGATGAACACGATCCGCCTCGGGAAGAGGACCGACAACAACACACCGCTGATCAAGGACTTCGTTCCCCTCGTGGGACTCGAAAACCTGGTGTTCGGTGCATGGGATCCCATCCCGGACAACGGGTACGAGAGCGCTCTGAACGCCGGGGTACTCCACAAGGAGAACCACCTCGACCCGATCAAGGACTTCCTGTCTTCGATCAAGCCGATGAAGGCTGCGTTCAGCCCGGACTACGTGAAGAAGCTCGAAGGCCCCAATGTGAAGACGGGGACGAAGTTCGAGCAGGCCGAGGAGATCCGCGGAGACATCCGCCGCTTCATGGAAGACAACGGGTGTGACCGGGCGGTGATGGTCTGGTGTGCCTCGACGGAGATCTTCCTCCGGCCCGGTGCCGCACACGAGACGATCGAGTCGTTCGAGGCGGCCATGAAGGCCGACGACCCGTCGATCGCCCCGAGCATGCTGTACGCCTACGCGGCGATCATGGAGGGAGTTCCGTACGCCAACGGGGCGCCGAACCTGTCTGCTGATTTCCCGGCCCTCGAGGACCTCGCGAAGGAGAAGGGCGTTCCGATCGGCGGGAAGGACTTCAAGACGGGTCAGACCCTCATGAAGACCATCCTCGCGCCGGGCTTCAAGACCCGGATGCTGGGACTCTCCGGCTGGTTCAGCACCAACATTCTGGGCAACCGGGACGGCGAAGTTCTGGACGACCCCGAGTCGTTCAAGACCAAGGAGGAGTCGAAGCTCGGAGCGCTCGAGCACATCCTTCAGCCGGACCTCTACCCGGAGCTCTACGGCGACATGTACCACAAGGTGCGGATCAACTACTACCCGCCGCGTGGGGACAACAAGGAAGGGTGGGACAACATCGACATCTTCGGATGGATGGGGTACCACATGCAGATCAAGGTCGCGCGAGTCGGGCGGGAATGAGCGGCATCCAGGAGTGGCTGTCCTTCTACTTCAAGGCTCCGCAGACCGCACCCGGTCTGTATCCGGAGCACGATATCTTCATTCAGCACTGGAAGCTCAAGAACACGCTTCGCTGGATGATGGACGAAGAAATGGTGACGCATCTCGGAGTCGAGTACTACGACTGACGAGGCGCGAGCGGCGGAGGCGTCGCGGCCAGGGCTCTTCCTCGTCCTCGAAGGTGGGGACGGTGCCGGGAAGACGACTCAGGCTGCGCTCCTCACCGCATGGTTCAGTGCCCTCGGGCTCCCGCATGTGTCAACGCGGGAGCCCGGTGGTACGCCTGTAGGCGAGGCGATCCGGGAGGTTGTGCTGGGCCGTCGAGACTTCGACATGCCCGATGAGACGGAACTGCTGCTGATCCTGGGTGCTCGTGCGGCGTTCGTGCGCGATGTCGTGCGCCCCGCACTCGACCGAGGCGACACGGTATTGGCCGATCGCTTCTCGCTGTCCACCCTGGCCTACCAGGGGTACGGACGTGGACTGCCCCTGGACCGTGTGCGTGAAACGATCGACTTCGCGACAGGTGGGTTGAAGCCGGACCTGTATCTGGTGCTGGATATTCCCGTCGACGAGGGCCAGGGGCGGCAGCGGCGCGATGGTATGGCCGAAGATCGGATCGAGGCCGCCGGTACCGCGTTCCGAGAAGCCGTGCGCGAGGGATATCTCGCGCTTGCAGAGTCCGAGCCGGGAGTTGAGGTCGTGAGCGCCCGCGGGACGCCAGAAGAAGTTCATGTGCGTCTTCGCGACCGATTGATGAGTCGCTTCCCGGCAACCTTCGGCGCACAGGGTTCGACCCAACCGGTGCGAACGGGGTAACTTGGGAGAACGCGCTCGACGGGAGCGCTTCGAAGATTCGGTGAGCGCGGCATGGCTGCGCCCGGGAAGGGACGAAGGGACATGAGACGCAGCATCGCAGCACCGATCATGGTCGCGCTTTTCTCCGTTGCGGCGGGGGGATGGCTCCTGCAGGAGGGAGTGGATCGCGCCGAGAACGTCTACGTCCGCGTCCGTGTCCTTCAGGAGGTCGTGGATCGGGTCGAGTCCAGCTTCGTCGACGAGGTCGACGCTTCCCGCCTGTACGACTCTGCAATCGATGGACTCATCCGGGATCTCGGCGATCCGCACTCGTCGTTCATGCCGGCGTCGCAGTTCGAGAATCTGAGGATCCGTACGGAGGGTGAGTACGGCGGGGTCGGGCTCGAGGTGGTGCAGAGGAACGGGTACGTCACCGTGGTCAGTCCGATCCCGGGCGGACCGGGAGGACGGATGGGGATCCGGGCCGGCGATCAGTTCTTCGAGATCGAGGGTGTGCCGGCCGACACGATGGTCACCGACCAGGCAGTGGAGCTCCTTCGCGGCCGGGAAGGGACGGTGGTCCATGTGAAGATGCTCCGTCCGGGCGTCGATGAACCCATCGACTTCCAGATTACGAGAGAGGTCATTCGACTTCGTGCCGTGCCCTTCGCGACGATGCTCGACGACGGGATCGGTTATGTGCCGCTCCTGACCTTCCGAGAGACGTCCGAGGAAGAAGTGCGCGCCGCGGTCGACTCGCTTCGCGCCGAGGGGATGCGGGGGCTGATTCTGGACCTGCGTGGAAATCCCGGCGGGCTCCTGGATCAGGGGATCGCCGTGACGGACCTCTTTCTCGAGTCCGGGCAGACGATCGTCGAGACGCGTGGCCGCGCCGCGGACCAGAGTGACACCTTCCGGGCCGACAGCCCTGATCGGTATCCGGGCATGCCGGTCGTGACACTCGTGGACGGGTCCAGCGCCTCGGCGTCCGAGATCGTCGCGGGTGCGCTTCAGGACTACGACCGAGCCGTACTGGTGGGCGAGACCACCTACGGAAAGGGCTCGGTTCAGAGCCTGTACCGGCTTACGGGCGGCGACGTGCTCAGGCTCACCACGGCAAAGTGGTATACGCCGCTGGGGCGGTCGATCCACGCCGAACCCGCGGAGACCGAACTCTCGGACGACCACACGCTGTCGATCTCGGGCCAACTGGTGCGGCCGGAGGATATCGAGGGCCGGCCGGAGTTCGAGTCGGACGGCGGTCGTACGCTCTACGGTGGCGGCGGGATTACCCCGGATCTGTTCGTTCTTCCGGAGGCGCTCTCGATCGATGAGGCGCGCGGGGTGCAGGCACTCTTCCGAAGCGCCGGCGGTTTCTCCCTCGCGGTCTTCGCCTTCGCCATCGATTACGTCGCGGATCGCCCGGACCTCGAGCCGGGCTTCACCCTCGGCGCCAGCGACGTGGACGCGTTCTTCGCGAGGCTTCCGGAGCACGGCGCGATCGTCGATGCCGAGGACTTCGATGACGCCGAGCGCTTCGTTCGCTACCACCTCGAACGTGAGATTTCGAACCAGGCGTGGGGAGAGATCGGGCCGTTCCTGCAGCTGCGTCAGTACGACCGGCAGCTCGGCGAGGCTCTCGATGTGCTCTCTGGTGCGGACAGCCCGGCATCCCTCATCACAGAGGTCCAGGAGGCCGGGGCGGGCGCCCCGCAGGACCGCTGACTTCTGCAATCGTCGGAGGCCCCGGAGTCGACGGAGCTGAGACGATGGCTCGAAGGCCGTGGCGTACCCGCGCGGCTATTTCCTCGTCCCACGGAAATCGGTTGATTTCCCGGATGGAGATTCTCTGGAGCTGTCTGTGAGCGACGTCGAGGTGGTGCGTGGTGGTACTGTCGAGTCCCGGCACCGTGTTCATGCGGTGGTCGCGGATGCCGATGGTGGCATCGTTGCGTCGGTCGGAGATCCGAAGACCCTGACCTTCCATCGATCGGCTGCCAAGCCGCTTCAGACGCTGCCCCTCGTAGAAGAGGGTGTGGCCGAGCGGTTTGGTTTCTCCGAAGCCGAGCTGGCTCTGTGCTGTGCGTCTCACGAGGGTGAGGCTGCCCACGTCGACGGCGCACGATCGATTCTCGCGAAGGCCGGAGCGGACGAGTCCCTCCTCCGTTGTGGCGCCCACCTGCCGTATTCGGAAGCAGCTGCCCGTGAGCTCCTTGCGTCCGGCGGGTCGCCGGAGCGGATCCATAACAACTGTTCCGGAAAACACGCGGGCATGATCGCGCTGGCGATCGGCCTGGGTTGGGACCCCGTCGACTATCACAGGGCCGAGCATCCGGTCCAGCGCCGCATGATCGAGGAGATCGTCCGGTGGTCGGGGATGGCCGAGGAGGAGATCCCGATGGCGGTAGACGGGTGTGGTGTCGTGTGTTTTGCTACACCCCTGGACGTGATGGCCGCGTCCTTTGCTCGCTACTCAGCCGCCGCGGACCGGGGTGAAGCCGCGGCCGATGTGGTGGCCGCGATGACTCGTAACCCCTTCATGGTTGGTGGGACCGGACGCACCTGCACCGACGTGATGGAGGTGGCGGGTGATCGGGTATTCGTGAAGCTGGGAGCCGAGGGTGTGTATGGCGGAGGCGTCCGCGGTCGGGGGCTCGGCTTCGCCCTCAAGGTCGAGGACGGCGGGCGGCGCGCGGTCGAGGTCGCGCTACTGCACCTACTCGCCTCTCTGGGCGTCTTGAGTGCTGACGAACTGGAGCGGTTGCGGGTGCACGCCAGGCCAACGGTGCGTAACACGCTCGGTGAGTCCGTCGGAGAAGTACGCGCTTCGTTTGAGTTCCCCTCTCTCGTGATATCCGGGGCCTGAGCATGTTCGTCGATCGCGCCGTCATCGAAATCATTGCCGGTACCGGGGGCTCGGGAGCCGAGGCCTTCCGTCGTGAATCCGGAGTGCCACGGGGTGGACCGTCCGGCGGCGACGGCGGAAAGGGCGGCGACATCATCCTGTGCGCCGACGGTCAGCTGACGACGCTCCTCGACTACAGCTATCGTCGGCACTACAAGGCGCAGCGGGGGATGCACGGAGAAGGGAAGGACAAGACGGGTCGTTCCGCCGAGGATCTCGTGCTGCGCGTACCACCAGGGACCGTCGCGTATGATGCCGACACCGACGAAGTCCTGGCCGAGTTGTTGACCGAAGGCGAGAGGGTGGTAATCGCTCGGGGAGGTCGAGGTGGTCGCGGGAATGCGCGCTTCAAGACGGCCACGAACCAGGCACCGCGTCGCTGGGAGCCGGGTGAGGAAGGACAGGAGCGTCGGGTTCGTCTCGAACTCAAGCTGATCGCGGATGTGGGTCTGGTTGGAGAGCCCAACGCCGGAAAGTCCACCTTGCTCGCCACGGTCACGGCGGCGCGCCCGAAAGTCGCCGCGTACCCGTTCACCACGTTGGCGCCGAATCTCGGCGTCGTGGAGCTCTCCGGTTTTCGCACCTTCGTCATCGCCGACATCCCGGGGATCATCGAAGGAGCGCACGAAGGGAAGGGTCTCGGGCATCAGTTCCTGCGTCATATCGAGCGAACGAGGGTCTTGCTCCTGATGATCCCGGTCGACGTCGAGGATGTGCAGGCAGAGTATGATCGGCTCCGTGCGGAGCTTGAAGCGTACTCGAGGAATCTGGCGGCCACTCCGTTCATCGTCGGCTTGAGCAAGACGGACCTGCTCGGCCCGGACGATGAAGTCCCGGAGCTGGTGGCCGAGGGGGCATTGGCTGTGATGCCGTTCTCCGCTGTTGCTCGAGCCGACCTGCAGCCCCTGCTCGAGCGCCTGAACGCCGCGAGCCGTGCGGTGGTCGAGCAGGAGCGTGCGGGTGACGACGACGAGACGTGGTGGACGCCTCCGGAGTGACGGGCCCGACTCGATGCACAGATGAGGCGGCAGACCTTCTTCTGCTCGACGCCCTTCCCGGGGTAGGACCCGTGACGGTGGGCGCGCTCGTGCGGGCCTTCGGATCGGCCTCGAGAGCGGTCGCAGCTCGTTATGAGGATTTCGCGGCAGTGGCCGGAGGCGAGGCAGCTCGGGCGCGGAGTAATGTCCAGTTGCGAACCCGCGTGACCGAGTCGGTTCGCCGAGCTGAGGCCCTCGGGATCTCTGTGATCTCCTGGACCGACCGCGACTATCCACGAGGGCTCCGGCATCTGACGGATCCGCCGCCCGTTCTGTTCCTTCGCGGTGCAGCGGAGCTCCTCGACCGGCCGTGCGTGACGATCGTCGGTGCTCGGCGCGCGACGGAGCGGGCACGAGATGTCGCCCGGCGTCTGGCGCGCGAGCTGACGCGGGCTGGAAACGTCGTCGTCAGCGGTCTCGCCCTCGGCGTGGACGGTGCGGCCCACCGCGGGGCTCTGGACGGGAAGGGAGGGACTGTCGCCGTCCTCGGAACGGGGGCTGATGTACCCTACCCCAGGACACATCGCCGCCTCTTCGACGACATCGCGGCACGGGGGCTACTCGTGACCGAGTTCGTACCCGGAACCGGTGCGGCTCCGCACCACTTTCCTCGCCGCAACCGGATCCTGGCTGCCCTGGCGTCGACCGTCGTCGTTGTCGAGGCGGCGTCCCGAAGCGGCTCATTGATCACGGTCGACCACGCCCTCGATCTGGGTCTGGACGTGTGGGCCGTGCCCGGACCGATCGAGCAGGCCGCGTGTGCCGGGTCGAACCGCCTCCTCAGTGAAGGTGCGCGGCCGCTGGTATCGATCGCCGACTTCGTAGAGCGCGTCTCAGCCCTCGGCCCGCCGCTCCCGGAGCTGTCGGTCTCCGATCCACCCGTCGGCGCGGTCGGCCCGGCGACGCTCGAGGCCCGTGCTCTCGCCGTTCTTTCGGCAGAAGGGATACCGATCGATGCGGTGGCCGGCCGCCTCGAGGTTCCAGTTGAGACGGCGCTGGCGCTCCTCATGATGCTCGAGCTCCACGGAGAGGTCGAACGCCTTCCGGGCATGCGCTTTCGGCGAGCCGCATGAGCACTGTCGTCTCGTCGGTGTATGTCCACGCCCCGTTTTGTGCCCGCCGCTGCGTCTACTGCGACTTCGCGGTCACGGTCCGTCGCACCGGTGGTGTAGAGGAGTGGCTGGAGGCGCTTGCCGCCGAGGTGGCATGGGTGGAGGCAGAGGGGCTCTTCACGCTCGCCGATCGCCTGCGGACGCTGTACGTCGGGGGCGGCACACCCTCCCTCCTCGGTCCCGACGCGATGCGCGGCCTTGGGGAGGTTCTCGGCCGTAGTCGACTCGGGCCGGCGGCCGCAACCGATTCGTCCAACACTCTGGAATGGACCGCCGAGGCGAACCCGGAAAGCTTCACCCCCGACGTTGCGGGGGGATGGGCCGCGGCGGGCGTGAATCGCATCAGTCTCGGCCTTCAGACCTTCCACGAACCCGCTCTTCGCTGGATGGGGCGCCTCCACGGCCCCGACGGTCCGCCGCGTGCCCTCGATGTCGCGAGGGAGTCCGGGATCGAGAATGTGAGTGTCGACCTGATTTTCGGACTCCCCGCGTCGGTGGGGCGCTCGTGGGACGATGACCTGAAGCGTGTGCTGGCGCTCGACGTGCCGCATGTCAGCCTGTATGGGCTGACGGTCGAGGATGGAACCGCACTCGGCCGGGCAGTACGAGAGGGGCGCGAGCGCCCGGTCGACGAGGATCAGTACCGAAGTGAATTCGAGCGTGCCGCCGAGGTCCTGGTAGAGGCCGGGTATGAGCACTATGAGGTCTCGAGCTTCGCACGCCCCGGTGCCCGCTCGCAGCACAATGCGGTGTATTGGGAGGGCGGGGCGTACCTCGGACTCGGTAACGGCGCCCATGCGTACGCTCCCCCCATCCGTCGATGGAACGACCGTTCGTGGGAAGACTACCGGCGGCGCCTGCTCGACGGCTCTTCTCCCGAGGCGGAGAGGGAGACAGTCGGCGAACCCGCGCATCGGTTGGAGCGGATCTGGCTCGGCCTTCGCACCTCGGAGGGTATTCCGCTTCCCGCGGCGGGATCTCCGGCGGCGGATCTGGTGTCCGAGTGGGTCGATTCCGAACTGGCGACGCTGTCCGTCGACCGAGTTCGACTCACGACTCAGGGCTGGCTCCTGCTCGATCGACTCTCGGTCGAACTGGACGCCTGCCACGGGGTCTTCGATCTTCGGTAATGGCTGCACTCGATCGACGTGACATGGTTGGCACCGAGCTTTCCGAACGAGAACGACAAGTTCTCGAGGCCGTCGTGCGTACATACGTCGATACGGCGGAGCCCACGGGGAGCCGAACCGTCTCACGTGTCTATGACCTGGGCGTGTCCGCGGCCACCGTCCGAAACACGATGAGTGACCTGGAAGACAAGGGGTACCTCTTCCACCCGCACACTTCGGCAGGACGCGTTCCGACCGACCTCGCCTACCGATTCTTCGTCGATCGACTGATGGAGCCCGCGGGACCCTCGCCACAGGAACAGGCGGACCTCGTGCGGGAGCTCGAGGTCGCCGGGACATCGGCGGTGGAGCGGTTGGTGTTCCACGCGACGCGCGCGCTGAGTCTCATCTCGAACGAACTCGGTGTGGCGGTAGCTCCGAGTCTGGACGATGCCGTTCTCGAGAAGGTCGAGCTCATCAAGGTGTCGACCAGCAAGGTGCTGCTCGTCGCCACCATCCGGGGAGGTGTCGTCCGTACTGTCTACGTGGACCTGCCGGTGGAGGTGCCGAGCGAGACTCTCCTGATGGTGATGGTGGCGTTGAACGAGCGACTCGCCGGTCAGCGTCTCGCCGAACTTCGCCGAACGCTCCCGGAGCGTCTGCGCGATTCGGTCGCGGACGAACGAGGTGCAGAGCTGATCAATATCTTCGTGCAGTCGGGTGCAGAGCTGTTCGATCTTCGGACGCTGGACGCGACGCAGCTCCATCTTGGACCGGCGAGTGTCTTAGCCTCTCAGCCGGAGTTCGAGAGTGGAGAGCAGCTCAAACACCTGATCAGCCTTACCGAGCAGAAAGACCTGCTCGCCCATGCGGTGGGTACGCATGAGCACCGCGGACGTCTTCGCATCACCATCGGCGAGGAGAACGACGCGAGTATGCTCGCGGACTTCACGCTCGTCACCGCCGAATACAGCGTCGGAGACCTCAAGGGTGTGATCGGAGTCATCGGACCCACCCGGATGCCCTACGAAAAGGTCGTGACGATCGTCGACTACACGTCGTCGCTCGTGACGCGCATGCTGGCCACCTGACCACCGGTCGGGTCGGCTCCTCTCACGGAAACGAGATGTCGGAATACTACCAGCTGCTCGGCGTAGCACGTGATGCCGACGGCGAGCAAATAAAGAAGGCCTATCGCAAGCTGGCTCTCCAGTACCATCCCGATCGGAACGAGGGATCGAAGGAGTCAGAGGAGCGCTTCAAAGAGGTTACCGAGGCGTACGAGGTGCTGCGCGATTCAGAGAAGCGCGCCCTCTACGATCGCTATGGCAAGCAGGGGGTCAGGGGCGCTGCGGGCGCAGGGGGTCCGGGCGGTCCGGGCTTCGACTTCAATGAAGCGATCGACGTCTTCATGCGAGACTTCGGTGGCTTCACCGGCTTCGGCGGCCTCGAAGACCTCTTCGGAGCGAGGCCCGGACGGGGGCAGCGCACATCGACGCGGCGCGGAAAGACGGTCCGGATTCGTCTCCCGCTCACGCTCGGCGAGGTCGCGACTGGTGTGACCAAGACGGTTCGGGTTGCCCTCCTCGATGAATGCGATGCGTGTGAGGGGTCCGGTGCCGAGTCTGGAACGGCTCCACGGCCGTGTCCTACGTGCGGTGGATCCGGTGAGGAGCGGCACGTCCAGCGGTCGATCGTAGGACAGTTCGTCAGCGTGCAGCCGTGTCGGAGTTGCGCGGGCGAGGGTCGAGTGATCGAACGCGTCTGCCCCAAGTGCTCGGGGGAGGGCCGTGTGCGCTCCGAGCGGGAGATCGAGGTCGAGGTGCCCGCCGGTGTGACCTCGGAGAACTTCCTGACGATACGGGGGCGTGGGAGCGTAGGTCCCCGGGGCGGGCCGCGAGGTGACCTGGTCGTCCTGCTCGAGGTCGAGGAGGATCCTCGCTTTGTGCGAGAGGGCCCCGATCTGGTCCACGAACTACTGGTCACCTTCAGTCAGGCGGCGCTGGGTGCCGAGATCGAGGTGCCGACCATCGACGGGATGGCGCGTGTCTCCGTGCCGGCGGGGATTCAGAGCGGCGAGAAGCTGCGTCTGAAGGACCTGGGGCTACCTGAGCTCAATGGCGCCGTTCGAGGGGATCAGATCGTGCGCGTCCTCGTCTGGACACCGACGGACCTGACCAACGAGCAGGAG
>JBDGVS010000065.1:0-12781 GCA_039585535.1 Gemmatimonadota bacterium
CAGCCTCGAACGTTCCAGCCGACTCGGCCGCCAGGCGAGCGAGCGGCTGCCGAGCGTCGATCTCCTGAAGTACACCTTCGAGGTCGCTCTTCAACTCCGCGGGTGAACCGGCGGAGAGGACAACGATTTCCTCACTCCACGTCCGAAGCCTCTCGGGTTGTTTGCCCGGCCCCGTGTACTCCTCGAGCGCGACATGGAAGTTCGAGCCGCCGAAGCCGAACGAACTCACCGACGCACGACGCGGGTGTTCGCTACCGCGAATCCACGGGCGGACCTCGGTGTTGATGTACAGAGGACCCGCATCGAGCCCCAGCTGGGCGTTCGGCTTGGAGACTTTGAGGGTCGGAGGGAGAATCTTGTGGTGCAGTGCGAGTGCGGCCTTGATCAGCCCTGCGGATCCGGCCGCAGCTTTCGTGTGACCGATCTGCGACTTCACCGAGCCGAGCGCACACCACGCGTCAGCACCTTCGTTGGCCGGCTCGAACACCGAGCGGAGGCCGCGAGCTTCTGCGGCATCACCGGCCTTGGTCGCCGTACCGTGCGCTTCGACCAGCTCGACCGTGGCCGGGCTGTACCCTGCCTTGTCGTAGGCTCGGCGGAGTGCCTGCGCCTGTCCCTCAGGACGAGGAGCATACACGCTGGATCCCTTACCGTCGGATGACGCTCCGAGACCACGGATGACTGCGTAGATCGTATCGCCGTCCCGCTCCGCATCCTCGAGACGACGGATCGCGAGCATCCCGACGCCCTCGCCGATCAGCGTCCCATCAGCTTCGTCCGAGAAGGGCCGGCAATCTCCGGTGGCGGAGAATGCAGGCGTCTTGGAAAAGCACATGTACATAAGGATGTCGTTGAGGGCGTCCACTCCCCCCGCGATCACCATGTCACTATCGCCCAGATACAGCTCGTTGAGCCCAGACTGGAGCGCAGAGATCGAGCTCGCGCATGCCGCATCCGTCACGAAGTTCGAACCACCCAGATCCAACCGGTTGGCGATCCGGCCCGCCACGACGTTGCCGAGGAGCCCCGGGAAGGTGCTCTCCTGCCACGGCTGGTAGTGGTCTTTGATCCTCTGGATGATCTCCTGGACCCGGCTCTCTGGCAGGCCGGCCTCGCGGAGCGCATTCCGCCAGATCGGGTGCTGGAGGCGCGACCCCATCTCGACGACCAATTCCGTGGACGATGCCACGCCGAGAACGACGCTCGTGCGGCTGTGATCCACGTCCGGCCCGAAGCGGCCGGCGTTTTCGAGCACTCGCTTGGCTGCGATGAGTGCGATGATCTGCGCGGTGTCCGTCGCCGGGATGGACGTCGGCGGCATGCCGAACTCCATCGGGTTGAACGGTACCGGGTCGATGTATCCGCCCCGCTTGGCGTAGGTCATGTCCGGAGCCGTCGGGTCCGGATCGTAGTAGTCATCGATCAGCCAGGCGTGCGGAGGCACGTCGGTAAGGCGATCGGTGGCCGACACGATGTCACGCCAGAAACCAACGATGTCCTGACTCCCTGCGAAGAGGGAGCTCATTCCGACGATGGCAATGGGGGGGGAGGTCGACATCTATTTCTCAGCGAAGTGGACGTGGGGAGAACGCACGATCGGCCGAGGTCAGCGGAACACCCGCAAGCCTCAGTTGGTTAGCCCGGGTCACCCAGGCTGCGCCCTCCAGCAAGTTGAGTCCGATCTGAACCACCGACCGGTTCTCTACCGGTTCCAGGAAACTCCCCCGGACCCAGTCATTGAATGCGCCCATGGCAGGGCCGCACCAGATCTGATAGTCGGCACGTCGGCTCTCTTCACCGGACCGTGCCCACTGAGCACCCATGAACAGGTACCACCGGAAGACGAGCGCCATCCTGTGCTTCGGATCGGCCTCGGCCTTCTGGATTTCCTTCGGATCCCTCTCTTCGAAGAACGACTTGGTGTCGTTCCAGATCTCATCGACGGTCCGGCCGAGGAGGCGTTGCTCCATGGCGGCGAACTCGTCCGCAGGAATCGCTTCGAACGACGGATACGTCCGAAAAATCTTGTAGAGCTCCTTACCGCGCTGCGCGAACATCGTACCGCGCTTGAGCACCTGGACCTCGACACCCATCTCGAACATGTCGGCGGCCGGAGCCATGGCGACATCCGTCATCGACGCCTGGGCGAGCATCCGGCGACCATCCTCGGCCAACGCCGATTCGACGGTCGCCTGATTGACCGAACCGGTCACGACGAATGCGGCACCGGCAGCAAAGGCAGTCGCAAGCGCTGCGGGGGTGCCGAGTCCGCCACCGACACCGATCCGAGGGCGGTCGACATACCCGAATTCGGCGACGACTTCATCGGCCAGATCGATGATCCGGGGGAGAAGCACCGGAAGGGGCCGGTTGTCGGTGTGCCCACCCGAATCGGCCTCGACCGTGATATCACCGGCCACCGGAATCAGTCGAGCGAGGGCCGCTTCCTCGGCCGTGAGCTTGCCCGCCTCGACGAGCGGCGTGAGCAGCGCGTCCGGTGCGGGCGATAGAAAGGGGCGCGCGACCTCGACCCGAGACACCTTGGCGAAGATGTGCGTGCGGCGCTGGATCGAGCCATCCGCTGCACGAGTGAGCCCCTTGGCAGACAGATAAACCACCGCCGGAGCCAGCCGCATGAAGGCAGACGCGGAGATGTTCGTGACCCCGCGCGCGAGCATCAGCTCGGCGAAGTCCATCTCCATGTGAGACTCCTGGGGGCTGTGAATCAGATTCGCACCCCAATTCCGCACACCCTGTCCGAGCGCGCCCTGGATCTTGGCGATCGCTTCGTCGATCTCCGGGATCGCCAGTCCGGCACTGCCGAAGAACGCCATCATTCCTGCACTGGCACCTGCGATGACCATGTCGGCCGACGCGATACCGCGGGCCATTTCACCGATCACGTACGGAAAGCGACACCCGTGAGCCGCGGCGAACGAGCGATCGCCCAGCCACTCGGGATATACCGGCGGAAGCACAGCGATGAGTGCCTCGTCGGGCCCAATTGCACCGGTCAGGGCACCGCCCGCGATGCCGGCCGCGCGCACGCCACCAGACCCGGCGACGACGCCAATAGGCGCGCGAACGCCGATGCCCGCGGGTCCCTCCGGCGATCCGGCGAGACCCCCGAGTGCACCCGCAGATGACTGAGATTGCGCGGTGGTTCGGACTTCCATGTGCTCCTTGAGTCGGGGTCCCGAGCGAGATCGGGCCGAACTCCCTGCCCTGGCGTGAAATCCCCGCCGATCCGCACCCCCAACGGGCCGGATCAAGCGGGACCGGAAAAATAACGGAAACGGGGAGGAAAAGGGGCAATAAAGGTAGATTCTTCGACCTGGCCACGACAGCACCGGGGCCCCACCCGCAAAGTGGGCGCGTTTTGGCCAGTCGGGACTCTTACAGGTGCGGGGCTTCGCGAACTCCCTACCGCCGCACGGCAGTCAGATCTCGGATCGTCGCCCGCATCTCGTCGGCCTTCCCTGCAGCCTCCAGCTCGGTCCACATGAGTGCGACCGCCCGCGCATCGACGAAGCCCGGCGGCGTCCCGCCCGAGGCACTCGTGGAGAGCCCCTGATCGGTCCGGAATCGAACACACCTGAACCCTGCCCCCGGGCGAGCTCAGCCTCACCACCGCGGTAATACCCGAGCGCGTGCATAATCAGCTTCACCTGCCACACGTCGTTCCCGAGAGGCTGCGAAAGCTCCCGGTACCCGAGCGTTCCGGACACCTTGTCGTAGACGCGACGCAGCTCTCCGACCGGCGTCTCGTGCTCGCAGACGTTGATGTGGACCGTCTGGCCATCTGCGCGTCGCGCCATCCCTTCCCGCGGGTCCACGACCATTACCGACGCCGACTGAAGGCGACCCACTCTGCGATCACCGCCAACCACCTGACCGGCAGTCAGGGCTTCGATCAGACGATCGGCCAGATGACGATTCGATCCCTCGCTCGCCTCGAACGCTTCGGCCACGGCATCGATCACCTCCGGACCCACGAGCACGTTGCCCTGCGCAGCGTAGTTCATCCCCGAGCGGTGTCCGGCCCAGGAGCCGGGACCGGTCCCCGTGTGCTGAGCGGCTCGGCCGTCCACGGACACGACTCCCACCTGGCGCCGCTCCCGGCCCTCGTCCGCTGCGGTGGCCCGATCGAGCGCCTCCTGGGGAGACAGGCCCTGCTCGAGCAAGTCCAGGAGCTCCTGACCGTACTCCGTGCGGGTGGACGCCTGCGTCGCTACGGCGCCGACGCCGACTCGAACCCACGGCACGCCATTGCCGACGCACGCTACCCGAGTCGTTACAGCCACGCCGGACTCGCCAGTTACGGCATCGACCGCTGCGATCGAAAACGTGTGGAAGACGAGATCATCACCCCAGGAAGCCGGCTCCTGGGCCGCCAGCGGAGTCGCGAGGACGGCACAACACAGCGCAGCCACAGGCGGAATCGAGAGACGAACCAAGAAATCGGCAGCAGGGAGCATCACGGCGGTCCGGGCGAGAGAAGGCTTACGTCGGGGTCGGATGGTCGGAGCTTGTCGCTCCGTCCCCCCATCGGCAAGCGATGAAGAGACGGGACCGTGATCACGTATCTGTACTGAACTACAGCGAAACAAATGGCGCCGTCCTATACTGTGGGCGACCGCTCTCCAGCACGCACCGGAGGCGCTCCCACAGAGGCGCGCCACAAACGGGAGGACACCGGCCATGGGCCTGTTCGACAAGATCACGGGCGAGTTCATCGATATCATCGAATGGACCGACTCCAGTCCCAATACGCTCGTCTATCGCTTCCAGCGCCACGGCAACGAGATCAAGAACGGCGCCCAACTGACCGTCCGCGAAGGTCAGACCGCCGTCTTCATCGACGAAGGCCAGCTCGCCGATGTCTTCCCTCCGGGGATGTACACGCTCGAGACGGAGAACCTTCCGCTCCTTTCCACACTGAAAGGGTGGAAGCACGGCTTCGAGAGTCCGTTCAAGGCCGAGGTCTACTTCGTCAGCACGCGGCAGTTCACGGACCAGAAGTGGGGCACGAAGAATCCGGTCACCATGAGGGACCCCGAGTTCGGGCCCGTGCGGGTGCGCGCCTTCGGTACGTACGCGATGCGGGTCGACGATCCCGGCAAGTTTCTCACGGAGATCGTCGGGACCGACGGCCACTTCACGACCGAAGACGTAACCGACCAGGTCCGCAACATCCTGGTCGCGCGCTTCTCCGATGCGATGGCGTCGTCCGGAATCGCCGTGCTCGACATGGCTGCGAACTTCGATGAGCTCGGCACCAAACTGGGCGAACGCGTCGGCGCCGACATGGAGGGCTACGGCCTCGAGCTACGAACACTCCTGGTGGAGAACATCTCGCTGCCGCCCGCGGTCGAAGAGGCGCTCGACAAGCGTACGAGCATGGGCGTGCTCGGCGACCTCGACAAATACCAGAAGTTCCAGACGGCCGAAGCGATCGGCGACATGGCCAAGCAGGGCGGCGCCGGCGGCGGCATGATGGCCGGCGGCATGGGCGCCGGAATGGGCTTCGCGATGGCCAACCAGATGGGGCAGTCGATGAACCAGCCGCAGGGTGGCCAGAGCGGAGCGCCTGCTCAGGGCGGCGCGGCCCCGCCGCCTCTGCCCCAGGGGCCGAAATACTTCGCGGCGATCGGTGGCCAGCAGGCCGGACCATACGACGCGGCGGCGATGGCGCAGCAGATCGCGAGCGGCGCGGTGACGCGTGAGACGCTCGTCTGGAGCGAGGGAATGGCCAACTGGACGGCTGCGGGAGAGGTCGCTGCCGTCGCGAAACTCTTCGGCGCGACACCTCCCCCGCTCCCGCCTTCCTGAGCCGCCCACGATCCACCCAGAGCGATCGATGACCGACGGTGCTCGCCAGTTTCCGTGTGAAGCATGCGGGGCCAGGGTCGAGTTCGCCCCTGGAAAAGACGCGCTGGAGTGTCCCTACTGCGGTAGCCAGACGCACCTGCCCGGGTCTACAGAGGGGATCGAAGAGCACGATTTCCACGGAGTCTCAGAGGACCACCTCGGAGAAGGCGCCGAAACCGTCGATGTCGTGTCGGTCCAGTGCCAATCGTGTGCGGCGATGGTGGAGCCTTCGCCGTCTCACGAGGCGTTCCCCTGTCCCTACTGTGGCTCGAGTATCGTCGCACGGGAGCAGTCCCAACGCCTGATCAAACCCCAGGCGGTCCTGCCGTTTCGCGTCGACAAGGACCAGGCTCTTACTTCCTTCAAGAAGTGGGTTCGGACACGGTGGTTCGCCCCGAACGCCCTCAAGAAGCTGGCTCGCGTCGAAGATCGCCTGAAGGGTTTGTACGCCCCCTACTGGACGTACGACGCGGGCACGGTCAGCAAGTACCGTGGAAAGCGAGGCGAGGAGTACAGGGTCTCGTACACGGACAGCGAGGGGAACAGGAAGAGCCGCACGGAGGTCCGCTGGTACCCCGCCTCCGGCACCGTCTCGCGTGCCTTCGACGACATGCTCGTCGTGGGTTCGGAGTCCCTGCCTCGGAATCTGGCGGAAGAGCTCGAGCCGTGGGATCTCGGGAACCTCGTCTCCTATCAGGACGAGTACCTGTCAGGCTTCAGCGCAGAGCGCTACCAGATCGACGTCAAACGAGGTTGGTCACGCGCGAAGGAGCGGATGGAAGACGTCATTCGGGGAGACGTCCGTCGCGACATCGGCGGGGATCGCCAGCAGATCGACTCTCTCCACACGAGCCACTCGGACATCACGTTCAAGCACGTGCTCCTTCCGATGTGGATCTGTTCCTACCGGTATAAGGAGAAGGTCTTCCGCTTTCTCGTGAACGCGCGGACCGGGGAAGTCCAGGGAGAGCGGCCGTGGAGCTGGATCAAGATCACGTTGGCCGTCCTCGCCGTGCTCGCGGTGATCGTCTTCTTCAAGTCGATGGAGAACCGCTAGCGCTCGACGAAACCCGCCGCCGATCGAGGAAGCCGGAAACACGGCTGCCCTGCTTCGCGTATCACCCTTCGGAGTTGTTCGAGGCATCCGATTCGGGCATGCTTCGCGTCTCCAATTACGAATTCTCCGGGCTGCGCCATGGCGGCGCCCCCTGCTCCAACTCAGAGGCAGTTCATGAAGCGGACACTCCTTGCCCTGACCGCCGTCGTGGGTACGATGGCCGTCACTGCGCCCGTGTCGGCGCAAGCGTTCGGCAACGCCGCCGTCGTCGACGGTGACCAGGTCTTCGTCGGCGAGCCGGTCTACGACCAGCGTTCCGGTGTCGTGTACGTATTCGAGCGTGATGGATCGGGCGCGTGGTCCCAGGTACAGCGTCTCGAGCCCGCGAGCGGGGAAGTGCAGAATCGCTTCGGCATCCGGCTGGCGAAGCAGGACGACGTCTTGCTGGTATCGGCTACGCGCGCCGACGCCGGAACCGGGGCCGTGTACGTCTATCGGGAACAGGGCGGCAGCTGGACCGAGTCCGGCCGCATCGAGGTCGAGAACCGCAGCCCGGCCGACTCGCTCGGCAGCGGCCTCGCAATCGACGGCGACTGGGTCATGGTCGGCTCGATCTCCGACAACGGTGGCCGTGGTGCGGCCTACGCCTTCCGCCGCGATGGCGACGACTGGGTCCAGCACTCGAAGATGACGCCGACGCAGCTCCTCCCCGAAGACCGTTTCGGATCAGACATCGCGCTCCTTGGTGACCGCATGCTGGTTTCGGCGAGCAGCGCTGGCGGTGGGCAGGGGGCGGTTTACGCCTTCGCCTACGATGCCGACACCGACACGTGGCAGGAGCAGGGCCAGCTTCAGGCACCCGCCCTGAATCAGCAGACTTCGTTCGGGGCCGACATGGCCCTGTACGATGACATTGCCCTGGTCGGCGCCCCGGGCTTCCTCGGGAGCACCGGCGCTGTGCTCGTCTATGGAACGGATGGGGAAGCGTGGGAGCTGATGACGTTCCTCACTCCCTTCGAGACTCAGGGTGGCACGAGCTTCGGTACCTCGCTCGCATTCGACGGCGCGACGCTCCTCGTAGGCGCGGGTGGCGGCGGATTCGGGACCGGTCGTGTCTTCGCGTACCAGCGGGACGCCGAGACCGGTGAATGGACCGGCGCCCAGCAGATCGCTTCGGGCGAAGAGGGACAGGCCCTCTTCGGTGGGACGGTCGCCATGGCGGGAGATCTCGCCGTGGGTGCCGCACTCAACACGGACCGCCAGGCCGGCGCCGCGTGGGTAATGGAACGCACCTTCGACAATGGCTGGGAAGCGACTGATCGCATCACGGGCGACATTCTTGGATACGACGCGATCATGGGGGACGAAGTCCGCTGCTCCGAAGAGGGTGACGCCGCCCAGTTCGAGTGTGAATCCGTAGATCTTCTCTCCTTCCTCCCCGTCGCTGCCATGGGCGCGAACCGTGGGATGACCACCAACGACGTTTGGGGATGGACCGACGCGGAGTCGGGTCGGGAGATCGTTCTGGTGGGTATGAGCGACCAGACCGCCTTCGTCGACGTGTCCAACCCCGGGAATCCGACGTACCTCGGCCGCCTGCCGCTGACGGACGGAGCCAACCCGTCGGTGTGGCGCGACATGAAGGTCTACCAGGACCACATGTTCGTCGTATCCGACGGCTCCGGCGACCACGGCATGCAGATCTTCGACCTCACCCGCCTCCGGGACATGGATGGTTCGAACCCCGAGACGTTCGAGGCCGACGCGCACTACGACCGCATCGCGAGCGCGCACAACATCGTCATCAACGAGGAAACCGGCTTCGCGTACTCCGTCGGCAGCAGCGGCGGCGGCGAGACGTGCGGCGGTGGCCTGCACATGATCGACGTTCGGAATCCGAAAGACCCGACCTTCGCCGGGTGTTTCCAGGACATGACGACGGGTCGTCAGCGGACCGGGTACTCTCACGACGCGCAGTGCGTGATCTACCACGGCCCCGACGAGGACTATGAGGGTCGCGAGATCTGCCTCGGTTCGAACGAGACGGCACTCTCGATCGCGGACGTTACCGACAAGTCGAACCCGGTCGCGGTCGCAATGGCCACCTATCCCAACGTGGCATACTCCCACCAGGGGTGGCTCTCCTCGGACCACCGCTACTTCTACATGGGCGACGAGCTCGATGAGACCGGCGGAAACGTAGAAACCACACGTACGCTGATCTGGGACCTCGAGGACATGGATGATCCGGTGCTCGCCGCCGAATACATGGCCGAGACGAAGTCCACCGATCACAACCTCTACATCCTCGGCAACACGATGTATCAGTCCAACTACAAGAGCGGACTGAGGGTGCTCGACATCTCGGATCCGGAGAACCCGGTTCCGGTCGGGCACTTCGACACCGTGCCGTACGGCGGCGACGACGCACAGATGAACGGGTCGTGGTCGAACTATCCGTACTTCGAGAGTGGCATCGTGGCGGTCACCAGCGGTAGCGAAGGGCTCTTCCTGGTTCGCTACCGGCCTCGGGCGATCTCTCAGTAATGATCGCGCACCGATCCGCACGCACGCCGGGGCTTCGGCCCCGGCTGCGTGCTGCACTCCTGCTGGGCCTGATCGGCGCCGCCGCATGCGGCGCCGGTCCGGTCCTGCCGGCTCCTGCCGGCGCACAAGAGCTCCTGTACGTCGCCAGTCAGGAAGACGTCACCGTCGCAGTGATCGACATGGGATCGAACACGCTGGTGGAGACGGTGGATCTCAAGGAGCTCGGCTTCTCACCGACAGCCAAGGCACATCATACGGCGGTCGAAGGTGACGGCTCTTTCTGGTACGTCTCCCTCATCGCCGATGGGAAGGTCCTGAAGTTCGATCGAGAGAACCGACTGGTCGGTCAGGTGGACTTCGAGACACCAGGGATGCTCGCCCTCGACCCCACGTCTGAACTGCTCTACGTCGGACGGTCGATGGCCGCGGTGAATCCACCCCAGCGGGTCGGCGTCATCAATCGGACGACGATGGAGATCGACGAGGTGGACGTCTTCTTTCCCCGTCCGCACGCACTCGCCGTGGATCCACAGGGGCATCGCTTCTTCGCGGCGAGCCTCGGACAGAACAGCATCGCGTGGGCTCCGCTCGGCGACGAGAATGTCGACCTGATGGAGGTCGACGGCATGATGAATCACATGTTCGTTCAGTTCGCGGTCTCGCCCGACGGACGCTGGATGGTCGGCGGTGGCCAGATGACCGGCGACCTCCTTGTCTTCGATCTCAGCGGCGACGAGCCACACGCGGTGGAGTCCGTCGATGTCGGCGGTCAGCCGTGGCACCCGACGTGGTCGCCCGACGGCGGCACGGTATGGATTCCGAACCAGGCCGCGAACACGGTCACCGTGGTCGATACGAATGCATGGGCGGTGACGGATGTCATCAAACATCCAGCGCTCATCGAGCCGCACGGTTCCGCCGTGTCTCCCGACGGTCGGACGATCTTCGTGTCGAGCCGGAACGTCGCGGGCACCTACCGCCCGGCGGATGGTTCCGACGGGCGGCCCGGGACGGTGGTGGCGATCGACGCCGAGACACACGAAGTCGTCGCAGTCATCGAGGTCGGGCGGTACGCCGCTGGCATGTCCGCAGCGTCCCGCCGTTGAACGACCGGGTGCACTCGCCCGAGACACGAGGCTTCGGGCCTCGGCTCGTAGCGCAGACGACCATCGCGTGCACGGCCGCGGCGTTTCTCGGTGCTTGCGCCTCATCTGGCGGTAGCAGTGCGGCCGCTAACGGCGACGCGGTCAGCGCGTCCGAGCCAACCTCCGGATACGTCCGCCGCATCGAGCCCTTCGCCGTCTCCCAGGCCGACGGAAGTCGTATCGAGCAGCCGTTCCTCGGGGGCTTCAACATCCCTCGCCCACAGCTTATCGACATCGACGCGGACGGGGACAACGACCTCTTCGTTCAGGAGGCGTCGAACAGCATCGGCTTCTTCGAACACATCCCGGGAGCGACACCACAATACCAGTGGCGCACCGAACGTTTTCAGGATCTCGATGTGGGCGAGTGGTATCGCTTTGTGGATCTGGACCGAGACGGGGATCTGGACCTCCTCGCCGAATCGCTGTTCAGCTATGTGCGCTATTACCGGAACGATGGCACCCCGGAACAGGCTCGCTTCGTCGCCGCAGCCGACAGCCTGAGAGACACCGACGGCGTTCCACTCTTCTCTGACCGACAGAACATCCCCAACGCGACCGATATCGACTGCGATGGCCGGATGGACCTGCTCATCGGACGCCTGGAGGGCACGGTCACTCGCTACGAGGAAACCGGGACCGACGAGAACGGCGTGCCTCGCTTCCAGCACCTCACCGATCGCTTCGAGGGAATCGAAATCGTCGCGCAGATCGGAAGCCTCCACGGCGCGAATACGATGGCGCTCGGGGACATCGATGGAGACGGCGACGAGGACATGTTCTGGGGCGACTACTTCGAGCCCGGGATCCTCTTCCTGGAGAATACGGGTACGTGCCAGACCCCGTCACTGAGCGGAGCGCCACTCCCCTTCCCGACCGCTGAGCCTCTGCGCACGAGTGGGTACAACGCTCCGACAGTCGGTGACGTGGACATGGACGGGGACGAGGACCTCCTCGTCGGGACCCTCGGCGGCGCATACAACCCGAATACGACGACGATCGACAACCTCCACTACATCGAGCAGACCGGCCCGGGCCGATTCGAACAGCGGACGTCTCGCTTCCTGTCGACGCTCGACTTCGGCGCCGAGACGATCCCCGTAGTCGTCGATCTCGATGGCGACGGCGACCTCGATGTTCTGGTCGGAAACAAGATCGAGCAGAACGACACTCAGAACGGGAAGCTCTACCGGCTGCTCAACGACGGGACTCCCGATGCGCCCCGCTTCCGCGAGGACGGCGATATGGACGTCGGTGGCGGCTACCACCTCATGCCGGCGTTCGGCGATCTCGACGCGGACGGCGATCTCGACGCGATCATGGGCACCTGGAATGACGGGCTGCGTCGTTACCGAAACGATGCCACCGACGGCGGAATCGAGCTCACGATGCTCGACTCAGCCTTCGTGACGCTGAGCCGCGGGCGGAATGCGACCCCCGCGCTCGGCGACGTCGACGGAGACGGAGACCTCGATCTCTTCTCCGGCGAGGCCTCCGGGACGATCAACTTCTGGGAGAACACCGGGAGCGCGACCCGTCCGGAGTTCACGCTCGTATCCGACGAGTACGGAGACATCGACGTGGGGCGGCGGAGTCTCCCGATCCTCCGTGACCATGACGGAGACGGCGATCTGGATCTGTTGATCGGTTCGGAGGGTGAAGGTGTTCGGCTCTTCCTCAACGCCGGAACGCGCACGTCACCGGACTTCGTGGACGAGGGCACCCTGGACATTCCCGACTTCGTCTTTGCTGCGCCGGCCTTCGCGGACTTCGACGGCGATGGTGACGCGGATCTCCTGCTGGGAGGGCAACGCGGCGGGCTCTGGTACTTCGAGGCTCGGACGCGCTAGCTGCGCCGCTTCCGGCAGCTCGGCGACTACACCTCGCCGGTCGACACCCGTCGGAACACCTCGACCGCTGCCTCCAGCTTTTCCGGTGAGACCTGGATCCATTCGTCCCACTCATCGGAGCGGTCCCCACGCTTCTCGAGCAGAGCGTCCCGGAGGCTGACCAGCAGCTCGCGCAGATCCGGGGCCGCGAGATTCATTCGCGGCCACATCCCCGAGATGACCTGCATCGAGTGGCGGCTCCGGCCGAAGAGCTCCTGGAGCTCGTCATCCGTGAAGAACGGTCCTCGTGCCGCCGCGAGCAGGCAGCGACC
>JBDGVS010000066.1:0-563 GCA_039585535.1 Gemmatimonadota bacterium
GGGGGCGGAGCCGAAGTGGCCCGGCAGGGTGGGGAAGCGGCCCACTACTTCGGCCATCGACTCTTCGCCCAGCGGGGTGAGTCGATAGTAGCGTCGTTGAGGGCGGTGTTCGTTCTGGGCCTCGGCCTCGTCCTCCCACTGACCATCGAGCACGCCCCGACGCTCGAGTCTGCGCAGGATCGGATACACCGTCCCGTCAGGCAGCCCTGTGGCGTCCATGATGTCGAAGCCATACCGATGCCCTCCGCGGATCGCCAGCAAAACTGCCGCGGTCGGGTACGTCAGGCTGAAGAGTCGTCCCATTCCATCCTGCACACATAGAATTCTAGGTAGGTCGCAGTAGTGGGACGCAGGCTCGGCGCGGAGGGTTGCCGACGGTGATACCGTTCTGCGTCCACCCCTCAGAATCAGGGATACCCATGCCTCCCGTCGTGTGTGTGAAGCTCCCGCCAGCTTCCCCCCTCTCGGACGTGATCGGGTCTGTCGCCGCAAGATTGCATGTCGATCTCGATGTGCAGGCCGCGGCGGTGAGCGCAGAGGTCGGCGATGTGACGCTCCCGGAC